>DATBCR010000573.1:0-2203 GCA_036270375.1 Pseudonocardiaceae bacterium
CGTGAACGGATCCCAACCATTACGACCCTTCCTCTAGAACGAGCGTTATAACAGAAGTTATAGCTGGTGGAAGGGCTCTGGGCGGGTCAATTGGGCCGGGCGTAAGACACCGGTAAGGAGGGGTCATCCCTTGGGTGACCCTGAGTGTCGGTCAGCCCGGGGTATGACAGCCGCGCACGTCGATGGCCCCGGAAGTCGGACATTCATACCGACCCTGGACCGACGCGCGACGACGTCCCTCGGGCGGATCGTGGTGGTACACCAGCGAAGGGGAGACCGCGATGACCGCCATGCTGACCGGCACGACCGTGCGTGACTCGATACCGAGGCCGCGCCCGACGCCCGCGAGCCACGACCCGGCCGGTGGCACGGTTCGGTCGGCGACCCGGGGTGCCCTCACCGGACTGGCCACCGTCGCCCGGTTCGCCGGTCACTTCGCGGTGGCGTGTGCCTCGGTTGCCGTTGTGGGGGCGGACACCGAGCACTGATCCGGTTCGGGCGGGTCACCTAGACTGGACGGACATACCTGCGTTCGTCGTGCCGCCGAGGGAGACCATGACCGTCCAGCCCATCCGACTGTTCGGCGACCCGGTGCTGCGCACCCCCGCCGTCGAGGTCGCCGATTTCGACAAGGAGCTGCGGGCTCTGGTGAAGGACCTGGCGGACAGCCTGGCCGACAAGGGCGGGGCCGGTCTCGCCGCACCACAGATCGGCGTAGGCCTGCGCGTGTTCACCTTCCACTGCGACGGTACGGAAGGCCACCTCGTCAACCCGACGTGGAACGTGGTCGGCGACGGCTACCAGGAAGGCCCGGAGGGCTGCCTGTCCATTCCCGGCCTGTCCTGGGATTGTCGGCGGCACGAGCACGTGGTGGCCACCGGGTGGAACCAGCATGGCGAGCCGGTCACCGTGGAGGGCACCCAGACGCTGGCGCGCTGCCTGCAGCACGAGACCGACCACCTGGACGGCGTGTTGTTCCTCGACCGGCTCACCCCGGAGACCCGGAAGCTGGCCATGAAGGAGATCCGGCAGGCCGAGTGGTTCGAGGGCGCGGTGCCGGTGCTCAAACAGGACCCACACCCGCTGTTCGGCAGCGCACGCTGAGATGCGGCTGGTCTTCGCGGGCACGCCAGAAGTCGCACTGCCCACCCTGCGTGCGCTGATCGCCGGCGACCGGCACGACGTGGTCGCCGTGGTGACACGCCCGGACGCACCGGCCGGGCGGGGCAGGCACCTGGCCAGGTCACCGGTCGGCGCGCTGGCCGACGAGCACGGCATCGAGGTGCTCACACCACCGAAGGCGGGCGACCGGGCGTTCCTGGCCCGGCTGGCCGAACTGGCCCCCGACTGCTGCCCGGTGGTGGCCTACGGCGCTCTGCTGCCCCAGTCGGCGCTGGACATCCCCACCCACGGCTGGGTGAATCTGCACTTCTCCGTGCTGCCAGCGTGGCGCGGTGCGGCACCCGTGCAGGCCGCCGTGCGGCATGGCGACGAGATCACCGGCGCGACCACGTTCCAGATCGTCAAGGAGTTGGACGCCGGCCCGGTATTCGGCGTGCTGACCGAGAAGGTCCGCGACCGGGACACCGCCGGCGAGCTGTTGGACCGGCTCGCGGTGGCCGGCGCCGAGCTGCTGGCATCCACTGTGGACGGCATCGAGGACGGCACACTGCGCGCGGTGGAACAGCCGGCCGACGGCGTAAGCTACGCGCCCAAGGTCACCGTGGACGATGCCCGGGTCGACTTCACCGCGCCGGCCGTCGCGGTGGACCGGCTGGTGCGGTCCACCACGCCGGACCCCGGCGCCTGGGCGGAATTCCGTGGTGAGCGGGTCAAGCTCGGTCCCGTACTGCCGGTCGCACCGGCGGTGGGGGAGGACGCGCTATCGCCCGGCGAGATCCGGGTGGACCGCAGGCGCGTGCTGGTCGGCACAGCGACCGGCCCGGTCCAGCTTGGCGACGTGCAGGGGCGAGGCAAGAAGCGGATGGCCGCCACCGACTGGGCCCGCGGCATCCGAATCGAGGCGGGGGAACGCTGGACGTGACACGCCCGAGAACCAGAGGCGCCGGCCCGAGAACTGGACGCATCGGCTTGAGGAGCCGCACATGACCGCCCCAGGGGGTCGACCTTCTCGGCCGGGCAGCCCGCAGTCGCTGCGTCGTCGGCCTGGTCCGGCCAGGAGTGGGTGCGGCGTTTGCGTTTC
>DATBCR010000574.1:0-5211 GCA_036270375.1 Pseudonocardiaceae bacterium
CACGCGATGTGCGCGGCGACATCATCACCGTCACTGGCACCAGCGGTCCGGTGCATGTGGGTCGAGGATCCCAGATCAACGGGCCGACGAACTACTTCGCCGACCGCCGGGACCGGCCGTGACCGAGCTTGCGAGGGAGCCAATGTCACAGGGACTTTGGTCGCAGACCGCCGAGCGCAGCGAGGTGGTCCTGTGACCGAGTGGGAGGCCACCGTTACCGGCAGCGGTCCCACCCATGCCGGCTTCGGGAACCAGTTCAACGGGCCGACCTTCTACATCACGGACGGGGGCCGCCTGTTGCGAGGCGGTCGTGATCCTCGATTGACGGCCAAGGACCACCTCGTCCGGCTGAACCGCCAGTTCGTCGAGCCACCCGGTTACGGGCAGGCGCTGTCGCTGCTGTCGGACTACGGCTGTTGCGTCCTGATCGGCGAGCCGGGCGTCGGCATGCGGGCCGCGGGCCAGGTGCTGCTCAGCCGACTCGGCGGTTCGGATGCCGTCATCCAGGATGAGTCGGGCATACCAGACACGTCGCGCGACCCGATCCTCGATGCTGATCAGGTGACCGAGGGCGATCTGATCCTGCTCGACCCGTCCGATGCCGAACACGAGGACCTGGTACGCATCATGCAGCGACTGCCGTCCTACCAGGCGGAGCTGCGGAAACGGGGGGCCCACCTCGTGGTCGTGCTCGACACGGAGCGCGACTATCTGGTCCGGACCGAACTACGGCCGCTGATGGCGCATATTCGGCGGCCATCCGGGCTGGACGTCGTCCGCCGGCATCTCCAGGTGGCCGATATCCCCTGTACGGATGAACAACTGCGGTCCGCCGGTCTGCGGTCACGGCTGAACACCGACCCGATCGGTGAACTGGCCGAGCTCGTCCGGCTGATCGGAGCGGCACGGAAGCGTGTCGGCGATGCGATGGGCTTCGACAGGTGGTTGGCTGATGCGCTCGATGCGCTCGACGAGTTGGGCACCAAAGTGGCGGCACACGTGCGCGAGCATTGTGCCGGCCCGCAGCGGGCGCTACTCCTCGCGACCGCCATGCTGGCCGGGGCCCCGCCCGATCAGGTGCAGTTCGCGGCCGCAGGGCTGGCCGCCGCGACGGCACAGCCCGATGACGAGCGGCCCGCGCTGGAACGGGACGATCTGGCCCTGCGCCTCACCGAACTGAAGATCGTCGTGGATCCGGCCGGACATACGCGTTTCGCGGCGCTGGGCTACGCCGGAGCCGTGCGGCGGCACTTCTGGGACAACTTTCCTGAACTGCGGCCGAGCTTCCGACAGTGGGCCCGCCAGGCCGCGGTCTCGGTGGAGGTGGGGGCGCAGTACCGAAGCGAGTTCGTGACCCACTTCGCCGACCAGGTCCTGCGTACGAACCGGCCGGACGACATCGTCACGCTGGTCGAAGCCTGGATCAAGCCTGGTTCGGACCGGGGGCGATCACTGCCCGCGGCGGCCGTGGCACTGGAGGCCGGTCTCGGCCACCGACGTCACGGTGCCCGGTTTCGGCGGCTGGTCTATGACTGGGCGACGCGGCTTCCTCGCCTCGACGCGGGCGCGGCGCACCTGGCCGTGGCACTGAGTGCCGACGTGATCGCGTCCACTCATCCGTCCCAGGCGCTGGTACGACTGCACCACTTCGTTCGACGCCAGACCGACGACGTACGGGCGGCGGCGGAGGAGGCTTTGCTGCGACTGGTACACCGAAATCGCCAGGAGTTCCGGCTCCTGGTGGAGCGTGTCGTGACGGGCATGACGAACGCCGGCTGGGCCGCTGACTTCGAGCTGTTCCGCACGGTGGCTCATCCCGACGAACTGGCCCCACCGCACGGTGTCGCCCTGATCGGGGACGAGGCGATCCGTGCCCAGCTCGTCAAGGGATGGCGGGCCGTGCTGTTCGAACGGCCGTCGGTGTTCTGGGGCGCGCTGGCGCGGGAGTGGCTGAACTCGGTCGAGCACAGCCGATTCGCGGAGTTCTGGCTGGACGTACTGGCACGTGCTTGCGCGCCGCCAGGCATCGGATCCGGTCGTCTTTATGTCGTCGCTCGTGACTGGACGCGTGAGCTGGACGTCGACCGACCGGCCCGTAGCCGTATCGCACTCGACCTGACCAACCGGATGGACCAGGCGCAGGGCATCACGCCTGCCGCCGGTCCGCGACATCGCCGTAGCGAGGAACATATCTGATGACGTCCGCCAACAAGATTGTCGTCGCCGCGGTGGCTGTGAGCACGATCGTGCTGATCGTCCTCGGTGCCAGCCTGCGCTGGTTGACCTCGATCACGATCCTCGCCTTTCTGGTCTGCTGTGCGGTCGGTGCGCTGGTGTCGCTGGCCCTCAGCCGGGGCGATCGGCGACCTGTTCCGATGCCGAGGCAGACCATCGTCCTGCCGCCGCCACCCGTTCCGGACCCACAGCAGGTAGCGCAGTCGGTGGTCGTGGAGGGAGTCAACCTGGCCAGCGCGTGGCCCGACTACGAGTTCACCTTCCACGCGATCATCTACTGGCGCTCGGCCGGTGGCCCGGTGACGCCGCACGTCCGGCCCGGCGCACTGGCGATCGACACGATCATCCGACGCGCGGCGCAGGTGGCCGCGGATGAGACACCCGACATGGTCATCCGGTTGCAACACCGCCTCAACGACGTGCTCGGCGTGATCGAGGTCGACCGGTCCGGACGGATCGAGGCGTGGGCCGACCAGGTGCACACGACCTTGCCGGAGGCCGACGCGTCACGGCTGCGCACGCTGTCCACTATCCGTAAGGACAAGGCGGTGTGGGAACACGAGCGTCGGTACGAGTGCGACAAGCGCCAGTACCTGACCGAGGACGTGCTCAAGAGCACCGGCAGCGCGCTGGTGTGGTGGCTGTCCAGGAACGAGTCGAACATCATCGGTGCGGTGGACCTCATCGGCATGATGGCCAGGCTGACCGCCGCCGCCAAGGACGAGGACGTACCCGAACTGTTCCGTCATCTTCTGCCGCCGTCGGTGCTGCGGGCCGCCGAGGCGGAGCAATCGCGGTTCGCGACAATCGGTTCCGACGGTACCGGTCAACTGTCTACTTTGGACTTCGAGCTGCTCGACGGCAGCCGATCGGCGGTCGGTCTGGTGACGGCGCTGATGGGCGCGCTGGATCTGGACGACGAACAGCGAGCACAGTTCGCCGCCCGAGTCGCCACCGACATCGAGGCCACGGGCGACGCGGAGTCGGCGGAGCAGGTGCGCAGGCGATTTGACGTCATCACCGAACAGTTTGCCGTCGACGAGGAGTCGGAGATCGCGTCCGAGCACGAGGAAGACGCTGCTTCGACGTTCTCCGGGCATCCGGAGAGCGGCACATCCCCGCCAGAAACGGAGGCCGCAGACGACTGAGGCACTGCGGTGACGTTCCGGTAGGGCGAGCCGAGCGGCGGCTCGCCGCGTCGGCGTGTTGTAACTTGATCGAGTTCCGCTTCAACGTCCAGAACACAGAGCCCGACACGACCCGTCCGAGGCGGCGGGTACTTTGGTTACGGGGATGGGCGACCGGGCACACCTACCGTGGCGTTGTCGCGGACCTGGGCAGGGAGAGCGGAGTCGTGAACGTGCGTGCCGTGGAGGCCCGGGTACTGACCGTGGCTCAGTGGCTGCTCGGCGTGTCGGTCCTCATGCACTTCACGCTCGTCCTCACGCAGACCAAGATGACCATGATCGACCTCATGGTCTATCGGGACGGCTCGCCGAGCCTGCTGCACGGCGGCCTCTACGACTGGCGCCTCACCGAGTTCTCGCAGCAGTTCGCGCTCCCGTTCACCTACCCGCCGTTCGCCGCCGTGGTGTTCATTCCGCTGTCCTGGCTGCCGTGGGTGCTCACCCGCTTCCTCTGGCAGGTCCTGTCCGTCGTCTGCCTGTGGTGGCTGGTCCGGCTGTCGCTCAGGCTGATCGCGAAGGACCGGCCGGGCCTGGTGGCCGAGGACACCTGGCGCCGCCGCGCGATGCTCTGCACGGCCCTGGCGCTGTGGATCGAACCGGTCCGGACCACCCTGAACTACGGCCAGGTGAACCTGCTGCTCGCGGCCGTCGTGCTGGCCGGCATGGTGAGTACACGCCCGGTGCTGTCGGGTCTCAGCGTCGGCGTCACGGCCGGCATCAAGCTCACCCCGGCGCTGTCCGGCATCTACTTCCTGGCCACCCGCCGCTGGGCCGCCGCGTTCTGGTCCGCGGTCGCGTTCGCCGGCACCGTCGGTGTCGCCTACCTGGTGTCGCCGGACCAGTCGTCGCTGTACTGGTTCCACCTGCTCGGCCAGACCGACCGGATCGGGCCGGTCGGCTCGGCGATCAACCAGTCGCTGCGGGCCGCGCTGTCCCGGACGTTCGGCTACGACGTGGGTTCCGGGCCGATCTGGCTGGTCGGTGCCGCGGTGGCCACCGTGCTGCTGTTCTTCGCACTACGTGCCGCCATCCGTGCCGGGGACGTGCTGGCCGGCGTGGTCGCGGTGCAGTTCTTCACGCTGCTCGTGTCGCCGATCTCCTGGAGCCACCACTGGGTGTGGGTGGTGCCGGCGGTGCTCTGGCTGGTCTACGGCCGTGCGGCCGGCGGCCGGCTGGTGACGGTCACGGCCGTGGCGTGGCTGGTCGCGGTGTTCAGCTTCGTGATCTCGTTCCTGCTCGTCCTGCAGAGTTCGATCTGGGTGATCTCCCGGCCCTGGTACGCGTCCGTGCTCGGCTGGGTCTACCCGGCGTGCGGCCTGCTCACGCTGGTCGCCATCGCGGTCGCGCTGCACAGCCGCCCGACCGCGCCCGTGCCGACGGTCGCCGAGGAGGCCAACGCGAACTGACCGCGCGGGCAGGGCACGATGAACGTCATGAACGAACTTCTCGGCGACGACGCGATCGAACAGGGCCTCGCGAGTCTCCACGGTTGGCGGCGGGACGGCGACACGCTGGTCCGGACCGTCGAACTGGCCGACTTCCCGCAGGCCATCGAGGTGGTGGACCGGGTCGCGGACCTGGCCGAACAGCACGACCACCACCCGGACATCGACATCCGGTGGCGCGCACTGACCTTCCGGTGCAGCACGCACTCGGCCGGTGGCATCACGGCGGCCGACCTGAACCTCGCTGGTGGCATCAACGCCACCATCGTCGAGGTCCAGGCCGGCTGACATGGGTGCCGGGCCCCGGCTGCAGCACTCACTCGGCTGGCCGGAGTGGCCACCTG
>DATBCR010000575.1:0-18005 GCA_036270375.1 Pseudonocardiaceae bacterium
TTGAAGCGTTTCGCCGGCAAGTGGGCCGCCATGGCCATCACCGAGCCCGACACCGGTTCCGATTCCGCCGCCATCCGCACAACGGCCGTCCTTGACGGTGACCACTACGTGCTGAACGGCGAGAAGATCTTCGTCACAGCAGGCGAACGCGCCGACGCGGTAGTCGTGTGGGCAACCCTGAACCGCGACAAGGGTCGAGCCGCGATCAAGTCGTTTGTGGTGGAGAAGGGCACACCGGGTTTCGAGTTGGTGCGGCTGGAACACAAGCTGGGCATCCGAGCGTCGGACACGGCGCATTTCCGGCTGGAGAACGTGCACGTACCAGCGGAGAATCTGCTGGGGGACCCGGAAATCAATGTGACCCAAGGCTTCGCCGGCGTAATGCAGACGTTCGACAACACCCGGCCGCTGGTTGCCGCGATGGCCGTCGGCGTGGCAAGGGCGGCTTTGGAGGAGACGGCGCGACTGCTGGCCGAGGCAGGCGTGGAGATCGACTACGACCGCCCGGCGAACAACCAGTCAGCAGCCGCGGCAACATACCTGGCACTGGAGGCGGACTACGAGGCGGCGTACCTACTGACGCTGTCGGCAGCATGGATGGCCGACAACAGCCGCCCCAACTCCCTACCGGCATCCATGGCGAAGGCGAAGGCCGGCCGATCGGCGACCGAGATCGCCCTGAAGTGCGTAGAACTGGCCGGCAGCCTCGGTTATTCGGAGAACAGCCTGTTGGAGAAGTGGGCCCGCGACGCCAAGATCCTCGACATCTTCGAAGGCACACAACAGATCCAGCTACTCATCGTCGCTAGAAGACTGCTGGGCAAGTCGTCGTCGGAGTTGAAGTAGCTGGTCGAGCATGTGCCTCATTGGCAACTTTTCAGGGAAACGCACCCCGGTCGGGTGGTGAATTTTCAGTTTCGAATGCGGCATGCTGACACGCATGCCTCCCAACCCGAAGCCTCTGCGCGTCGAATTCACGGCCCCGCCGGATCCTGATAGCTATGCCGCCGTCGCGCTCGTCCTGCAAGCCCTGCTCGCCATGGCCAGACTCGACAGGATCGCCACCGTGCACCAGGACCCCGACGTGGTGTCGGACGAGGACCTGGGCGCACTGGCCGACCGATGGGCGGACGCCAGCCCGTGGGGATGAGACAGCCGGGATTCAGGAGCCCATGGCCTTGGCGAGGTCGTTGACCTGGGTGGTCATCCAGTCGAGATAGCCGTTGGTGCCCTGGGGAAGGGTCTCGGTCACGTTCACCACCGGGACTCCCGCCGCGTGGGCCTTTTCGGTGAGTTGGCTGGTTACGTTGGTCTCCGCCTGCACGTTGTTGACCAACGCCGCGACCTGCCTGCCGGTGATCAGGTTCATGGTGGCGTTGATGGCCGCTATCGGGATGTCGGTGTCGGACTCGACCGCCCGTTCGAACGCCGGTGGTGTCGCGTCCGTGATTCCCGCTGCCTGCAACAGGTAGTCCGCAACTGGCTCGGTCACCACTGCCCGCGCGCCTGGATGTCGTGCGCCGATCTGGTGGACACTCGCCAAAAGGGCGTTCACCGCACGGTCGAACGTGGCGGCGTTGTGGGTGAAGTCGGCGGCGTGGGACGGCTGGAGTTGGCCGAGTTGGGTGGCCAGTGCGTCGGCCACCCGCACGACCGTCGGCAGGTCGTAGAAGATGTGTTCGTTGCCGCCCGCCGGCTTGCCGGACAGCGCGAAGGCGACGATCGTCCTGCGGGACGCGGACTGGGTGGCCGTCAGGTCGGTGGCGAAGAAGTCGTCGTAGCCGTTTCCGTTGTAGACCGCCAGCTGTGCGGTGTTGATCTTCGCAGCGTCGGACGGGGTCGTCTGATAGCCGTGTGGGTCCTGGCTCGGGTCGTGGATGATCGCCGTCACGTCTACCGCGCTGCCGCCGACCGCGTGTGCCACGCTGCCCCACACGTCCGTCGACGTCACCACTTGGATTCGGCCGTTCGTGCTGGCGGTGGGGCCGCAGCCGGTCAGCGTGAGCGTGACGGCCAGCGCCGCCGCGACGCGCCACGCCATACCGAGCCTCCCGACAGTGGGAATCATTTTCGATGTGTGGGCGGCAGCCTACCCGGCATGGTGTACGCGGATGAGCCGGCGGCGGATTGTCAGTCGCCGGTCGTTCCGTCGTGGTGCGGCACACGGCGGAACGGCAAACCCCCAGCCCCCGTCGACCCCCGTCGATCGAGTAACGGTCAGGAAGTTACAGCTCGAGCGCGACCTCTGCGGCGCACGCGGGCCGGCACGGCCACGGCTGGCCACACGACGTGCACGTGTTGCCGACGCACTGGTGGCTCACCAGCACATGAACCGCGGTCCGTCTGTAGTGCTCGAGCAGTCCGGGCCAGCAGTCGGTTGACTCGGGCCCGGCCTCGGCGGGCTTCGACATGGTGATCACGCCTTCCAGCGGCTTCCGTAGTGCTCGTTGTCGTTGACGACCCGATGTCTTCAGTGTGACGCCGGTTACCGGTCATTGCCACTATCGACGCACGTGGGGAGATGGCGGTTCACCAGATTGGCTGACTGGTCGTTCTGAATCGCTCAACGGTCGGTAGACGTTCGTGCCGACCGTGGTGTTACAGCGATCCGGGCGCCACGGGCGGGTATCAGCGTGATGTTGCGGGCCCGCTGCTTCTCCGGCCGCGCCCGGTCCGGTCGCACGTCGTACCGGCGCAACACCTCCGCCAGCACCACGGACGCCTCCATCAGCGAGAACCCGGCACCGAGGCACCGACGGACACCCCCACCGAACGGGATCCACGTGTTCGCGGCCGGCTGTCCGTCGACGAAACGCGAAGGGCGGAATTCGTCCGGCTCGGGGTAGTTGAGCGGATCGGCCTGGACCAGACCAATACCGGGTGCCACGACGGCGCCGGCCGGGATCCGGTAGCCGCCGATCTCGATCGGCTCGGTCAGCCGCCGCGCCACCTCGTAGATGACCGGCCGCTTGCGCAGGGCCTCCTTGGCCACGGCGGCCAGGTAGTCGTCGTCCTGCTCGTCCGCGGCCCGCTGTGCCCTGCGCAGCTCGTCCGGCCGCCGGGCCAGTTCGTGCAGGATCCACGCCAGTGTGGTCGCCGTAGTCTCGTGGCCGGCCAGCAGCAGGGTGATCAACTGGTCGCGCAGTTCCGCGTCGGTCAGCTGATCGCCGGGCGACTCGGCGCCGGTGCGCAGCAGCCGGGACAGCACGTCGTCCCGGTCGGCCAGGTCGTTCGCCGTGCGGCGTTCGGCGATCTCGGCGTACAGCAGGCGGTCCAGGTCGCGCTGGAACGCCGTGTACCGCTTCCACGGCCCGATGCGTTGCAGTTTCGGGTAGAACCAGCCGAGCATGATCGTCGGGCCGATCGCCACGATGCCGCGCACGAGCGGGCGCAGCGTCGCGAGCCGGCCGGGATCGGTCACGCCGAATACCACCTGAAGGATGACTTCCAGCGTGAGCGCGTTCATCCGGTCGTGGGAACGGAAGTCCCGCCCGCTCGGCCACCGGTCGACCTCGGCCTTGGCCAGCCGGGCGACCAGGTCCTGATAGCCGCGCAGCGCGGCACCGTGGAACGCCGGCATCAGCAGCCGCCGCACCCGCCGGTGCTCGTCCTCGTCCACCAGCAGCACGGAATGCTCGCCCATCACCGGTTTCAGGATCGCGTTGCCCTCGCCGGCGTGAAAGACCGTGGCCGGCCCCGTGAACACGGTCTTGATGTCCTCCGGCCGAGCGAGCACGACGACCAGTCGGCCGGCCGGCGCGATCCGCACGCTGAACACGTCCCCGTGCCTGCGGCGCAGCAGTTGCAGCATCTGCGGCCGGAACTGGCCGAACAGCAGGGTTTGCACCAGCACCGGCAGGCGGAGACCGGGCGGGGCGGGCTTGGTGACGGTCGGCGCTTCGCTCGCGATGGCCACGGTGTCCTCCGGTCGGCCGGGCTACCTGGGTATACGGATGTTTTATACGCGCGTATATGGCCGAGAACAAGGAGGTTACGACGGCCCCAGGCAAACGTATGTTGTCTGTTGTGTTCGCTATGACCCATTACGATACGATGATCGTCGTGCAGGCCCGCTACCGCTATCGGATCGAACCCACCGAGGTGCAACGCGGGATGCTGGCACGGACGTTCGGGTGTTGCCGAGTGGTGTTCAACGATGTCATCCGAGTCAGAACCGATGCCTACCAGGCCGGTGAGAAGATCAGCCCGGCCGAGGTGCAACGACGGGTGATTACTCGGGCCAAGGCGACCGAGGCGCGGGCCTGGCTGGTCGAGGTGGCGTCGGTGGCGCTGGTGCAGGCGGTTCAGGACGCGCACCGCGCGTATGCCAACTTCTTCGAGTCGCTCAAGGGAGCCCGCCGGGGCCGGAAGGTAGGGCATCCACGGTTCAAGTCCGGCAAGGACAGCCGGCAGTCGTTCCGTCTCACCCGCAACGGGTTCACAATCCGACCAAACGGCAGGTTGTACGTTGCGAAGGTTGGGGATGTGCAGGTCCGCTGGTCGCGCGACCTGCCGTCCGTGCCGTCGTCGGTCACGATCATCCGGGAACCGGACGGCCACTACTACGCATCGTTCGTCGTCGACATCGCCCCGATACCATTGCCGGTCATCGGCCGGGAAGCAGGTGTGGACCTCGGGATCACCCGGCTGGCGACGATCGCCGACACTGACGGGACACGCCGCGATGTGGAGAATCCGAAGTTCCTGAAATGCAAGCAGCGGAAACTGGCCCGCCTGGAGCGGGAAATGAGCCGCCGCTCCAAGGGCGGCAAGAATCGGGCCAAGTCACGGCGTGCGGTGGCGGTGCAACATGGCAAGGTCTCTCGTGCCCGACTGGACTACCACCACAAGCAGGCCCTCATCCTGGTCCGCGACAACCAAGCGAGCCACGTGGAGGACTTGAACATCACCGGCATGCTCGGCAACCGTCGGTTGGCGGGTGCTATCTGCGATGCCGGATGGGCACAGTTCGTGCGACTGCTGTACGAGAAAGCCGAGCGCTATGGCCGTACGGTGGCCAAGGTATCCCGCTGGCTGCCCAGCTCGAAGATGTGCTCGACGTGCGGACATGTCATGGACAACATGCCGTTGAAGGTCCGGTTGTGGGTGTGCCCGCAGTGCGCGGCCACGCACGATCGTGACTACAACGCGGCACGCAACATCCTCGCCGCCGGGCAGGCGGAGAGGTTAAACGCCGGTGGAGCCCATGTAAGCCCTCCCTCTGGGAGGCAACGGGTGATGAAGCAGGAACCATCCCGACGCGGCGTAACCGCGTGGGAGTCCTCGCCGCTCACGGCGAGGAGGATGTCAAATACGTCCAGCACTCGGGGCTACGCTGACCCGGTGGGCCATCGAGAACAACTGCTCGCGGCGGCCCGGCGGCTGCTGGAGGAGAAGGGCTACGCCCACATCACGGCCCGCGACCTGGTCGCCGCGTCCGACACCAACCTGGCGTCCATCGGCTACCACTTCGGCTCCAAGGCCGAACTGCTCAGCGCGGCCATCGGCGAGGTGCTCGAGGAGTGGACGACGACGCTCGCCACGATCGCGATGGCCGACCCGACCGCGTCGCCGATCGAACGCGCCACCACCGCGTGGGCCGCGATGCTCAAGCAACTGCCGAACCGGCGCCCGCTGCTGCTCTCCTTCATGGAGGCGCTGGCCCAGGCCGAACGCGAGCCGAAGCTGCGGGAACAGTTCGCGGGGCACTACCGGCGATGCCGCGCCCAGGTCGCCAAGCTGGTCGCCGAGTCGCTCGGCCTGCCGGACCCGGACGGTGACCCCCGCTGCGCCGCCATCGCCAGTTTCGTCATCGCGGTGTGTGACGGGCTCGCCGTGCAGTGCCTGCTCGATCCGGAGCGGACCCCGGATCCGGACACCTTCCGGTTCGGGCTGGCCACGCTGTTCGCCATGTCGGCCAGTCCCGCTGGCTGACGGCATGGCAGGCTTGCCAACCGTGGCAACGGATGTGGTGTCCGAGGGCGCGGTCGAGGTGCGCGGCGGCACCCTGCGATACTGGCGGCTGGACCGGGGCGGCCAGGACACTCTGCTGTGCCTGCACGGACTCGGCGGCGACCACCGGGGGCTCACGGAACTGGCGGACGCGCTGCCCGGTGTGAACGTGGTGCTGCCGGACCTGCCCGGTTACGGCCGGTCCGACCCGATGTCCGAGGTGCACAGCCTCGTCAACTACGCGGACGCGGTCGCGGACCTGCGAACGGCACTGGGGCTTGGCACGTGCCACCTGCTCGGTCACTCGCTCGGCGCGTCGATCGCGCTCGTGCACGCCGCCCGGCACGGTGCCGGGCTTGCCAGCGTGAGCCTGCTCAACCCGGTGTCCACGGCCAGCAACACGACGGCGACGCTCGGCAAGCTGTACTACCGGATCGCGGCCGCGCTGCCAACCCAGGTCGCCCGGTTCTGGCTGGCCAGCCGGCCAGCCGTGTACATCGCCGACTGGTTCGTGATCACCACGAAGGATCGGGCGCGGCGTCGGCGGATCCTGTTGGAGGACTACGAGAACTACGCGCGGGCCAGTGTGCCCGCGATGGTGCAGAGCTTCCTGAGCTACTACGAGACGCCTTTCGAGGACCACGCCGAGCGGCTCACCATGCCGGTCCTGGTGGTCACCGGCGACAAGGACCGGATCGCGCCGGCCGGTGCGGTCACCGCGCTCGCCGATCGCATGCCGAACGCCTCGGTCGCGTTGTTACCCGGTGCCGGGCACCTGGTGCCGATGGAGCAGCCGGTGGAGATCGCCGCGCTGGTGCACGACTTCATCGCCAACGCGGCCAGCACACGGTCCACAGTGGACTAGCCGACCTCGGTGGGTTCGTCGCGGACGCCGAGCCGCAGGTGCTCGATGTGGTACACGGCCTCGTCCAGCAGCATCGCGACGTGGTTGTCGTACAGGCGGTACACGATGCTGCGGCCGTGCCGGGTGCCGGTGACGAGGCCAAGCGCGCGCAACAGGCGCAACTGATGGGAGACGGCGGACTGTTCCATGCCGACGGCTTCCGCGAGGTCACCGACCGCGCAGGGGCTCTGCCGGAGGCGGGTGAGGATCAGCAGGCGGCTCGGGGTGGCGAGGGCCTGGAGCGTCGCGGCGACGCTTGTCGCGCCGTCGGCGTCCAGTCGGGCCGGCGGAGTGTGCCGGCCACCCACCCCGTGTCCCATGACCGGAATGGTAACCGGTCCCGTCATGCATATCTGAAGACGTGTACATCTATAGTGGACGTACGACCCGACCCGAACGGACCAATCGTGTGCCGTAAGCTGGCGAACAGTTGATGGTTTCCTTCAGGCAGCTCCCGCCGCCGGCCGGAAGCGGAGCACCGTGAATCCTGTCGCCGTCGCCACAGTTTTCGGCATCGTGTTCGTCGGCGAACTTCCGGACAAGACGATGTTCGCCTCACTGGTGCTGGCCGCGCGGGGTCGGATCGGGCTGGTCTGGCTCGGCGTCGCCGCCGCGTTCCTGGTGCACGTCGCCATCGCGGTGACGGTCGGTGGTGTGCTGTTCACGCTGCTGCCGCACCGGCTCGTGCAGGGCGTCGTCGCGCTGATGTTCCTGTTCGGCGCGGCCATCGCGTACCGGGACACCGACACGGCGGACACGGCCGAGGCGAGCGACACCGGCTACCGGTTCGACGGGCTGCGCACGGTCGGCACGGCGTTCGTGGTGATCTTCATCGCCGAGTGGGGCGACCTGACCCAGATCCTCACCGCGAACCTGGCCGCCCGCTACGACGACGCGATCGAGGTCGGCATCGCGGCGACGCTGGCACTGTGGCTGGTCGCGGCGCTCGCCATGCTCGCCGGGCGGCTGATGCGCAAGCTGCCGGTGCTGCTGGTCCGCAGGGTGACGGCGGCCGTGCTGCTGGTGCTGGCCGGGGTGACTGGATTCGACGCGATCATGGGCAGCAGCACGCTGATCTGACTGAAGACGGGGAGACATGGCCGCGACGGAGCCGTTCCGGGACGCCGTGTTGGAGGCGGTGCTGGAGCGGATCACGTTCGCCAGCGACGAGACCGGCTACACCGTCGCCAAGGTGGACATGGGGCGCGGTGCCGATCTGGTCACCGTCGTCGGCGCGTTGTTGGGGGCGCAACCCGGTGAGTCGCTTCGGATGCGTGGGCGGTGGGGCTCGCATCCCCAGTACGGCAAGCAGTTCCACGTCGACGACTACACGACCGTGCTGCCGGCGACCATCCAGGGGATTCGGCGGTATCTCGGTTCCGGGCTGATCAAAGGGATCGGGCCGGTGCTCGCCGATCGGATCGTGACCCATTTCGGTGTGGACGCGCTGGACGTGATCGAGCGGGAGCCGTCGCGGCTGATCGAGGTGCCCAAGCTCGGTCCCAAGCGGACGAAGCTGATCGCCGACGCGTGGGAGGAACAGAAGGCCATCAAGGAGGTCATGGTCTTCCTGCAGGGTGTCGGTGTGTCGACGTCGTTGGCGGTGCGGATCTTCAAGCGGTACGCGGACAAGTCGATCGACGTCGTGCGCACCGAGCCGTACCGGCTGGCCGCTGACGTGTGGGGGATCGGTTTTCGTACGGCGGACACCATCGCCAAGGCGGTCGGCATTCCGCACGACAGTCCACAGAGGATCAAAGCTGGACTTCAGTTCACGCTGTCCGAGGCCACCGGTGGCGGTGACTGCTTCCTGCCGGAGCAGCGGTTGATCGCGGACGCGATCAAGATCCTGCAGGTGGACACCGGTGCCGTCATCGACTGCCTTGCCGAGCTGGTGGACGAGGAAGGTGTTGTCCGGGAGCGGATTCCGAGTGATGTCGATGGCGAACCGGTCACCGCGATCTACCTGGTCGCGTTTCACCGCGCGGAGATCGCGCTCGCCAACCAGTTGCGGGGGCTGCTGGCCAGCCGGACGGATCGGTTGTCCGCGTTCGCCGATGTCGACTGGGACCGTGCGCTGGCCTGGTTGCGTGGCAGGACCGGGTCCGATCTGGCGCCGGCACAGCAGGACGCGGTTCGGCTCGCGTTGACGAGCAAGGTCGCCGTGCTCACCGGGGGTCCGGGGTGCGGCAAGAGTTTCACGGTGCGGTCCATCGTCGCGCTGGCCGCCGCCAAGCGCGCCAAGGTGGTGCTGGCCGCGCCGACCGGACGTGCGGCGAAGCGGCTCACCGAGCTGACCGGACACGACGCGTCGACCGTGCATCGGCTGTTGGAGTTACGGCCGGGCGGGGACGCGGCGTATGACCGGGACCGGCCGCTGGACGCCGATCTGGTCGTCGTCGACGAGGCATCGATGTTGGATCTGTTGCTGGCCAACAAGTTGGCCAAGGCTGTTGGCCCCGGTGCGCATCTGTTGCTGGTGGGTGACGTCGACCAGTTGCCGTCGGTCGGGCCGGGTGAGGTGTTGCGTGACCTGTTGGCCAGCGGCACGCCCATTCCGCACGTGCGGCTGACGCAGGTGTTCCGGCAGGCGCAGCAGTCCGGCGTCGTCACCAACGCGCACCGCATCAATGCCGGCGAATACCCGGTGGTCAGCGGTCTGCCGGACTTCTTCCTGTTCACGGAGGACGACGCGGAGGCGGCCGCGGCGCTCACCGTGGACGTGGTGGCGCGGCGCCTGCCGGCCAAGTTCCAGCTCGACCCTCGGCGTGAAATCCAGGTTCTCGCGCCCATGCACCGGGGTCCGGCGGGTGCCGGCGCGTTGAACGTGCTACTGCAGGAGGCGTTGACCCCGTCCCGGCCGAACCTGCCGGAACGCCGGTTCGGTGGGCGGGTGTTCAAGGTGGGCGACAAGGTCACGCAGATCCGCAACAACTATGACAAGGGCGCGAACGGTGTGTTCAACGGCACCCTTGGCGTGGTGACGGCGGTCGACATCGAGGAGCAGAAGCTGGTCGTGCGGACGGACGAGGACGAGGACATCGACTACGAATTCGGCGAACTCGACGAGCTGACGCACGCGTACGCCGTGACCATCCACCGGTCGCAGGGCAGTGAATATCCGTGCGTCGTCATCCCGATCACGATGAGCGCGTGGATGATGCTGCAACGCAACCTGCTGTACACGGCGGTGACCAGGGCGAAGAAACTGGTCGTCCTCGTCGGGTCGAAGAAGGCGATCGGCCAGGCGGTACGGGCGGTCGGCGCGGGTCGCCGGCACACCGCGCTGGATCATCGACTGCGGGGTTAGGCTCACTATGCTCGAACATCCATTGCGGAGGTCATCATGCCTCGTCCGGCGATCGCACCCGTCGTGTGGACACCGCCCAGTGCGCCCGCGCGGGCCGCCCAGTCGGCCAGTGCGCCGCCGATGCCAGGGCTGGACCTCAAGAACATCGACGGGACCGGGCCGGAGGACGTGGTCATCGACGACGATGGCCAGATCTTCACCGGGGTCGAGGACGGCCGGATCCTGCTGCTGGATCCCGATGGCGGGGTCAGGACGGTCGCCGACACGGGCGGTCGGCCGTTGGGTGTCGAGCTGTCCGGCGATGGCAGGCTCGTGGTGTGTGACGCGTATCGGGGGCTGCTGCGGGTAAATCCGGCGGACGGCAAGGTCGAGACGCTTGTCGACAGTTTCGCGGGTGATCGGTTGCGGCTGTGTGACAATTCGGCGGTCGGACCGGATGGCGCTATTTATTTCAGTGACTCTTCCCGGCGGTTCGGGCTGGACAATTGGCGGGCCGATCTGCTGGAGCACTCCGGTACGGGACGCCTGTTGTGTCGGAAGCCGGACGGCAAGGTCGAAGTGTTGGCGGATGGCCTGCAGTTCGCCAATGGTGTCGCGCTCGCGGACGACGGGTCGTTCGTCGCGGTGGCGGAGACCGGTGCGTATCGGATCAGTCGGGTGTGGCTGACCGGGCCGAATGCCGGCAAGCATGATGTGCTGACGGATAACCTGCCCGGGTTCCCGGACAACATCAGCACCGGCACCGGTGGTCGGTTGTGGGTGGCGATCGCCAGTCCCCGCAATCCGATGCTGGACTGGGCGCATGCGCGGAGTCCGTTGCTGCGCAAGGCGATCTGGGCACTGCCGCACCAGTGGCAACCGCAGCCGAAGCGGACGGCGTGGGTGCTGGCGGTCGACGCGACGGGCAGGATCGTGGCCGATCTGCAGGCGACCGACAACCAGTACCACATGGTGACGGGTGTCCGGGAACACGACGGGCGCCTGTACCTCGGCAGCCTGGCCGAACGATCGGTGGCCGTACTGGACGTACCGGCCCAGACGGGACCCTGAACAGGAAATAACGCCATCTTCCAGGCACACTGTTGGCCGACCCGACGACGCACCCAGCGGGAGCACAGGCCAACAGATGACCACGGACAGTAACCATGAGCCGATACTCGAGCACGAACCGGAGGCCGAAGGCAAGCCGCCCGAGCTGATCCGGGCCGAGCGGCTCGGCCTGCGTACTCGCCGTGGCTGGGTGTTCCAGGACGTCGACCTCGCCATCCCGGCCGGCGCCGTGACCGCATTGACCGGCCCCGCTGGCAGTGGCCGCAGCATGCTCCTGCTCACCCTCGCGGGCCGGGCCAAGCCGACCACCGGCCGCCTGACCGTCGCCGGTACCGAGCGGCGCGCCGAGATCCGGCAGCATGTCGCCGTGGCCAGGGTCACGGCCGCCGTCGAACTCGAGCCCGAGATGCACGTGATCGACCACATCCGCGAAGCCGAGTTGCTCAACCGCGGCGACTATCGCTCGGCAGCCGGTGCCATCGGTCTCGACCTCGATCCCACCGCCGTGGTCGCCGACCTCGCGACCGACGACGCGGTGCTGTTCGCCGTCGCGCTGGCACTGGCCGCCCGGCCGAAGGCGCTGGTCGTGGACGACGTGGACATCGCGGCCGGCCCGACGCAGCAGGCACGCATCTGGTCCGCACTGCACGCGGCCGGCACGACGGTGATCGCCAGCACGGTCGACGGCCGACTCGCCGCCGACGCCGGGGCGACCGTGGTCACTATCGAGGGGAGCACGGCAGATGCGCGCGGCTAAACTGGCCCGATTCGAGTTCGTCCGCTTTCGCACGCCATTGCAACGGCTCGCGCTGGTGTTCGTTGTTCTTGTGCCACTGCTCTACGGCGGTCTGTATCTATGGTCCAACTGGGACCCTTACGGCAAGCTCAACCAGATCCCGGTGGCCGTCGTCAACGCGGACCAACCGGTGATGGCCAACGGCCAACGGGTCGCGGCCGGCGAACTGTTCGTCGCCGAGTTGAAACGTGACCCCATCTTCGACTGGCATTTCGTCAGTGCCGCCGATGCCGCGCAAGGTGTGCACGACACCCGCTACTACTTCACCATTTCCGTACCGCACGACTTCTCGACGAAACTCGCCAGCGGCGCCACCGGTACGCCACAGCGGGCGGGCATGCTGATCACCCTTGACGACGCCAACGGCTACATCGTCGGCAAGATGGCCGAAACCGTTCAGTCCGAACTCCAGAACAAGATCAGCGCGGCAGCCGTCAGCGCCTACTTCGAGTCCGTTTTCGGTAACCTGCGACAACTCAGGGACGGCATCACCAAGGCGACCACCGGTGCCGACTCGCTGCGTGACAACCTGGCGACAGCGCGACAAGGCAGCGGCAGCCTGGTATCCGGTCTCACCCAGCTCAAGTCCGGCGCCGACCAACTCGCCCCCGGCGCACGACAGGTGTCCGACGGCGTGCACACGATCGCCGGCATCGTCGTGCCCATCGCCACCGCGATCGCGGCCGCCATTCCTTCGGTCACTCAGAATGCGGCTACCGCCGCCACCTCGGCCACGGGTCTCGCGAGCACGGCGGCACAGGCCACCGCCTCGGTGTCCGGTGCGGCGGATTCGGTACAGGCCAAGGTAACCCAACTCGGCCAGAACCATCCGGAGCTACAGAGCGACCCGGCCTACCAACAGCTGGTCCAGGCGACCAACCAGGCCGCTTCCCTTACCGGCCAGGTCAACACCGCCGCAACCCAGGTAAAGGACGCCACGGCCGCCGTCGCCACGGCCGCGAGCACCCTGGCCGCCGACGCGCCGCAACTCCAGGCACAAGCCAACGGCGCGGCATCCCAGGTGCGACAACTGGCCAACGGCGCCGAACAGGTCGCGACCGGCGCGGCGGCCCTCGACTCAGGGCTCGGCACCGCACTGACCGGCGCCACTCAACTCAACACCGGCATCGGCCAACTACATGACGGCGCGACCCAACTGGCCAGCGGCCTTGCCGACGCCGACAACCAACTCCCGGTGCTGTCCCCACAACAGCAGAAGGACAACGCGTCGACGCTGGCTTCACCCGTCGATGTCGCCGTCACCAACCTGCATCCGGCCACTGTCTACGGACGCGGCCTGACGCCGTTCTTCTTCTCGATAGCCCTGTGGGTCTTCGGAATCACCGGATTCCTCATTCTCCGGCCGATCTCGCACCGGGCACTGGCGAGCCGGTCCGGAAACGTGGTGGTGGCCATCGCCGGTTGGCTGCCGGCCGGTGTGGCGTGTGTGTTCGCGGGGCTGCTGCTCTACGTCGTGGTGGACTGGGGGCTCGGGCTCGATCCTGTGCATCCGTGGCAGATGGCGGGCCTGATGGCGTTGGCGGCGGCCGCGTTCACGGCGATCGCGCATTTCTTCCGAGTACTGCTGGGTGGCGTGGCCAGTGCTGTCATGCTGATTCTGCTGCTACTACAGCTCACCACCTGTGCCGGTACGTATCCGTACGAAACCCTGCCCACCGTGTTCAAAGCCCTGCACCCGATCCTGCCGATGAGCTATCTCGTCGACGGCCTCCGCGTGACGATCACCGGCGGCAACAGCGCGCACCTGGCCGTGGACGCGCTGGTGCTGGCCGCATTCGGGCTGGTCGCCATGGTTCTCACCGTGTTCGCGGTGCGGCGGCGCCGTGAATGGCGGATGGCCGACCTCAAACCGGAGCTTTCGATCTGAATCACATGAAGGCTAAGCCGTGGCCGTCCGTTCCGCGTCCCCCAGTCGCGGAAACGGCGCCACCGAGAAGATGACCTCGACCGACACCTCGAAATGCGCCGCGATCCGCAATGCGAGGTACAGGCTGGGGCTGTACTCGCCGCGTTCCAGGTAGCCGATCGTCTGGTAGTGCACGCCGAGCGCGTCGGCAAGGTCCCGCCGGGAGATGCCGCGCTCCGCACGGAGCATGGCGATCCGGTTGTAGATCACCTCGGACATGTCGGCGGGACCTCCTTTCCTTGCCCGGTATGGTCAGCGCGCACGGGCGAAGGCCTTCGCCTTGCGCATCTCCATGCTTGAACCGGACTCCTTGCGGGCCATCCGGCGCAGCACCCACGGCGCCAACAGCATCCCGGCCACCGCCCACGCGCCGAGCACCGCGAACGTGGCCAGGTGCCGCCACGACCCGCCGATCTCGACCGCCGCCGCGTGCGCGGGCAGCAGCGCCGAGCGCATTCCGAGACCGGCCCAGTAGAGCGGGAAGACCTGCGCGATGTCCTGCAGCCACACCGGGAAGTGCGTGATCGGATAGAACATGCCGGAGATCGCGATCAGGCCGAATCCCGGGAGGATGGTGATACCGGTCCAACTCGGGTCGCTGAAGACGGAGCCGATCACCGCGCCGATCGGTATCGTCGCGAGCAGGCTCAGCACGGCCACCGCGACCAGCGTCAGCCATGCCGCCGGGGTACGCAGCGACACATCGGGCAGCAGGAACAGTCCCGGCACGAGCGTGAGCACGAATCCGATCGCGCTGCCCGCGGCCACCGTGATGCTCTTCCCGATCAGATAGCCCGTCATGCCGTGCGGCATTGCCTTGGCGCGCAACAGGGTGCCGTCGGTACGCTCCTCGGCCAGCTTGAGCGAGAAGGTCATCAGCCCGGCGAGCGCGAAGCCGGCGCCGATCACGCTGGGCAGGGTGACGGCACCGAGGGAGAAACCGGTGCCCGCCACCTTGTGGCCGCGCTGGAAGACCAGCACGGTCAGGAGTCCCGCCGTCGGAATCAGGTAGCCCAACAGGTCGCCGAGGGTCGTCAGGGTCAGCCGGGTCTCGATCCGGCCCTGGCGGATGCCGGCCCTGATCGTGGTGGCCAGTTCGTCGCGGGGAATCATCGTGCCACCTCTCGGAAGTCGTGCACTGCGCTGTCGATCCGGCCGGCCTCGAACTCGCGGACGAGGGCCATGTAGGTGTCCTCAAGGGACGCTCGGCGTACTTCGAGGTCGGCGATGTCGGTGCCGTACTGAAGGAACAGTTCCCGCACGAACCGGGTCGCATCCGTCGTGCTGTGCACGAAACGCTGACCGTCCCGGCTCCAGCGCACCTCGGCCTCGCTGGACATCCGCTGCGCCAGCGCGTCCGGCGAACCGTTCGCGATCACCCGGCCGCCGCCCAGGATCAGGATCCGGTCAGCAAGCTTGTCTGCCTCGTCCAGGTCGTGGGTGGTGAGCAGGATCGTGGTCTCCTCGTCGGACAGCCGGTGCACCAGGTCGTGGAAGTCCCGGCGAGCCGCAGGGTCGAAACCCGCGGTCGGCTCGTCGAGGAACAGCAGTTCGGGGCGGCCGACGATGCCGATCGCCACGTCCAGCCGCCGCCGCTGGCCGCCGGAAAGCCTGCGGATCCGCTTCCGCGCGTGCTCGTCGAGGCCGACGGCCTTGATCAACTCGTCGGTGTCCCATGGCCGCCGGACCCGGTCGTCGGAGTAGCACGTGTAGTAGGAACCCAGGTAGTCCAGCAGTTCGCGCACCCGCCACTTGCCGTGATCGCGCCAGGACTGCAGCACGATCCCCAGCCGCGCCCGCCACCGCTCGGTGCCGTGCGCCGGGTCGACGCCGAGCACCCGCACGTGCCCGGCCGAACGGAGCCGGAAGCCCTCCAGGATCTCGATCGTGGTGGTCTTGCCGGCGCCGTTCGGCCCGAGCAGCGCGACCACCTCGCCCCGCCGCGCGGTGAAGTCCACCACGGTCAGCACATCCGTTGTGCCGTAGCGCATCCGCAGGTCGCGGACCTCGATCGCGACGTCCCCCGGTGGTAAGTCGGGCGCCGGAGCCGGCGCGCCCGCCTGTCGCAGCACTGTCATAGACCTGTACCTCCCCATTGTGCCCTCAGTGCAGACGATAGCAGGTCTACTACATTTGGCAACAGCTCTACTGAGCCCAACCGGCGTGCGATCATCCGTGGGTGGCGGCGCTCGAACAGACCCGTGTCCGGTTGTTGGTGCCGGTGCTGGTCTTCGTCTGTCTGGTGGTCGCCGCCGTCGGCAGTCTCGGCGCGCCGCTGGTGCCGACCGTCGCCATGGTGGACCGGGTTCCGCTCGCCGACGCGCAGTGGACGCTGACGATCACGCTGCTCGCCGGCGCGGTCGGCACGCCGGTGCTCGGCCGGCTCGGCGACGGGCCGCACCGACGGCCGGTGGTCATCGGCACGCTCGCCATCGTGCTCGCCGGCAGCGTGCTCACCGCGCTGCCACTGGGTTTCGCGGCGCTCATGATCGGGCGGGCCGCGCAGGGCGCGGGGCTCGGGCTGACGTCGCTGGCCATCGCGATCGCGCGCGAGGAGTTGCCGGCCGACCGGGTCGGACCGTCCGTGTCGGTGCTGTCGATCACGACGGTGGCCGGTATCGGTGTCGGCTACCCGTTGTTCGGGCTTATCACTGTTTATTTGGGACTTAGCGCCGCCTACTGGGCCGGTGCCGTGGTGGCCGGCCTGGCACTCGTGGCCGCGGCTCTCGTGTTGCCGCCGAGCCCGGATCGACGCGCTGCCAGGTTGGACGTGCAGGGCGCGGTGCTGCTCGGTCTCGGTGTGGCCGGCTTGCTGCTCGCGTTGAGCGAGGCGGTGAGTTGGCCGGCCGTGCCGCTGCTCGGTCTCGCGGCCGGCTCGGTGCTGGTGCTCGGCGTGTGGGTGTGGCACGAACTGCGCGCGGCGGCGCCGCTGGTGGATCTGCGGCTGGTCGGCAACCGCGCGGTGCGTACCGCCGACGTGACGGTGCTGCTCGGCGGGATCGGGATGTACCTGCTGATGGCCATGGTCGCCCGGTTCGTGCAGACGCCGACGTCGGCCGGCTACGGGTTCGGCGCTTCGGTGGTGGTCGCCGGGCTGGTGCTGACACCGTTCTCGCTGCTGGGTTTCGTCGCCGGCCGGGTCATGCCCGCGTTGACACGGCGGGTCGGGACCCGTGCCGTGCTGCCGGTGAGCTGCCTGATCGTACTGGTCGCCACGGTCGGGTTCGCGGTCGCGCGGGCACAGTTGTGGCAGGTGTTCGTGGTGATGGCGGTGGCCGGCTTCGGGGTCGGGTGCGTTTTCGCTGCGGTGCCCGGATTCATCGTGCGGTCGGTGCCGGTCGCCGAGACGGGCAGCGCGATGAGCTTCAACCAGGTGCTGCGGACGGTCGGGTTCTCGGCCGGCAGCGCGCTCACCGGCGTCGTGCTGGCCGCGTACACCCCGGCCGGGCACGTGCTGCCGACCGGGGACGGGTACGGCACGGCCGCGTTGTTCGGCATCGCCGTGCTCGCAGTGACGATCGTGTTCTGTGCGATGGCCGGCCGGCGGGCCGGGTAAACGCCTGCCGGGTCAGGGTTTTTGGCCGATACCGGCCCAGATGACCGACTCGTTCGGGCTGGCGAACGAGATGATCGGCGCCATCGGGCTCGTCTCCTCGGGGTGCCACAGCGTCGTCCACGTCAGGCCGGGGTCCAACAGCCGGAAGTCGCCGAACAGGGCCCTGATCTCGTCGTGCGTCCGCCAGATCACCGGGCTGCTCCGGCTGTCGTACATCGCTTTCAGCTCGACGAGTTTCTCGTCGAGCTCGGGCGGCACGCCCTCGCTTGTGATGTGCGAGACGGCCAGGTATGAGCCGGGCGCCAGCAGTTGCCGGTACCGCGCCACCGCGACCGGGCCGATGTCCGTCCCGTCCGGGCCGGGCTGCCCCACGTGCAGCACGGCGACCAGCAGCAGCGCCACCGGCTGGGTCAGGTCGAGCACGTCGGTGTCCCGCACCCGCTGCCACAGTTCGTCCGGCTCGCGCAGGTCCGCGTTGATCGCGGCATGCCGTTCCGGGTCGCCGTTCTG
>DATBCR010000576.1:0-27021 GCA_036270375.1 Pseudonocardiaceae bacterium
AGTGGTACCGGTGGTTGTGCACCGAGTTGGCGTAGCCGGGCAGCCAGTCGCGGCTCGGCTTGTACTCGTGCAGCCACAGCGAGAACGCGTCGTCCGGGCGGTCGAAAAGGCACCACGCGAAATGCGTCGTGGCCTCCTTCGACCGGGCGACCACGTCGGCCGCCTGCGCCGCGGGCAGGTTGCCGACATAGGACTTCAGTTCCGCGGGCCGGCCGGGCGTGTCCGCCCAGTCCCGGAACACCTCGTTGACCGACTGCCAGTTGTCTCGGGTCGGCGTGCGAACTCGGCAGATCTCGTCGGCCAGCTCGGCGAGCGTGGACAGCCCGGTGCGCACGACGATCAGCTCCTCAGCTCGGCGGTGGTGGAGAAGGCGCGCTGGAATTCGCGGAACTTGTCATCGAGGGCGCGGTAGCCGTCCTCGGTCAGTGGGGTTCCGGTGATCTTCTGGAACAGGACCAGAAACTCCGACCGGCTGGTGTCCGGGGTGATCGCGAAATGATGTGCCGTCCGTGAATTGCACACGTGCAGGAACTCGGTCCGCTCCATGCCGTAGATGAACGAGCCCTCGGAGAACCGGAGTGTTCGCGGATACAGTGTCGTCACGCCGGACGCGGCGCTGAACAACGTGATCCACACGCTGTCGTCGAACATTTCCAGTCGGTCAAGTGGCGGGTCCGCGACGATCGTGATGTCCACCCGGCTGCACCGGCTGCGGGCTTGGTACAGACCAACGAGACCGATCTTGATCTCCTGGTGCAACTGCTCTTTGATCGCCTCGTGGTCGGCCTCGGATCCCTGCTGCCGCAACAGATATCGGGCCCGGCCGCTGATCGCGCTCTCGCAGCGCGGGTCCGCCACCACCGCCCGCAGTTCCCATTCCGCGTGCGACAGCAGCAGACGCGCGGCCGCGTGCCGGCCGGAGAAGCCGCGGAAGAAGTACTCCCGGGTGCCGTGCAGGTCCTGCATCATCAGCCGGTTGAACGCCGGGTCCGGCGCTGTGGTCGGCTCGAACACGTGGGTAGGGAAGAACTCCTGGTTCAGGGCCCGGTACTCGGCGGACAGCTCCTGCAGCGCCTTCCTGCTCTCCTCGACCAGTGGTGCGACCAATGCCCGCGTCGACGCGTTCGCCGTGAGGAGGGTCTGGCCGAAGCTGACCACCGCCGAGATCAGGGTGCCGGTCCCGACCGAGACGATCAGGGTGTGCACCGTGCCTGGGCCGAGCACGCTGGAAACGCCGAAGCACGCGGCGGAAACCAGGAGCAATATCGCCAGCAGCAATCCGGTCCTGGTCCAGAAAATGTCCTGAATCAGGCTATTGCGGAGGCCTGGGGCATCCGCGGACACGAGGGTTCACCTCCTTGGCGGGCACCCGAACGGACGAATGCTTTCCGTGGTCATTCGGGCGCGCGGAGTCACTTTACGCGCCCGTGCGTCGGCCTGGAAGCAGCATTTGGGCATTATTTGTCCACCGTTCGGAATCGAGATAAGCGCAGGTGTGGGCACTGTTGCCGATCGACAAACGGCCCGGTGCTGATCGGATCAGGATGTGCCGTTGGTCACGCCCGCCGGTGCCGGTGCGGGCGCCACGATGCCCTTGCGCCAGCCGGCAAGTCGCCCGGGTAGGTGAAGGGAGCCGACCAGGCCCCGGCGGCGCAGCCACGGCAGCCACCCGAGCATGCCGATGTAGAGCGACAACACGTGCCCGGCCACCGTCACCATGGCGTCCGTGCTACCTGGGTCCATGCCGAGGTAGATCCCGATGATGCAGGCGTTGAGCAGGCCGAGCACCCACCACCGGGCCGGCGTCGGCAGCAGCATGGACAGCGCGCCGGCCACCGCGAAGAAGCCGTAGCTCACGCCGACGTCGATCAGGTGCGCGTCGACGATCGGCAGTAGGTGGGTGCGCACCGCCCAGAGCACCGGCAGTTCGGTGGCCAGGGTCGCCAGCACGTGCCCGCTCGCGAAGATCAACACCGTGAATTTGGTGCCGACACGGCGTTCCAGCGGTGCGATGACGGCGGTGAAGATGATCGCGTAGACGAACCAGTGCGCGTCCTGCAGCCAGAGCGCGGACAGGAAAAGGACCTGGATCGGGTGCCGCTGCAGGTTGACGGCGTCGGTGCTGGACACCGCGAGCAGTCGGTGCACGGCGGCCGGGCGTCCGTAGTTGAGCAGGATGGTGGTCAGCGCGAGCAGGCCCAGGTACCAGAACGTGAACGGGGTCGTGCGCGGGGAGGGCAGCAGTCGCAGCACCGTGCGCGCGCCGACGCCGATTCTGGCCGTCAGTGATCGGCGGGCGGGCGGCTGCATGGGATCAGCATGGACCGCCTAGCTGTGAGTTGGCTGAACCGGCGTGTCACGGTGTCCAACACTGGCAGACACGATAACTTCAGTACCGACCGAAACTCATCGTCGGCGGGAGCCAGCGTGGTTGCCAACCAGAACCAGCTCACGACGTGGATCGAGCGCCTCGCCGCGCATCTCGTGCCGGAGGGCATCCCGCTGATCGGCGGCCGGATCCTCGGCTACCTGCTGGTGTGCGACCCGGAGGAGCGCACGGCGGCCGAACTGTCCGAGGAACTGGAGGCCAGCACCGGTTCGGTGAGTACGAATCTGAAGCTCCTTGTGGGTGTCGGCCTGGTTGTCCGGTCTACTCGGCGTGGGCGGGACGCGGCGCAGTACCGGGCGGACGCGCCTGCGTGGGCGAGTTTGGTGCGGCGCCGGCTGGACGCGTTGGCCGAGCTGCGGGGCCTGTCGGCGGCGGGATTGCGGTTGCTGTCGGGTGATCCGCAGCGGGCGTTGCGGTTGCGGACGGTGGACGAGTTCCAGGGCTGGTTCGCGGGGGAGATCCCACACTTGTGGGACCGTCGGCCCGCGCCGCCCAAGTAGGTCGGTTCAGATTGTCTTCGCTGTGACGGGTTCTTGTTGCGTCGCTTGGGTTTGCGTTGTCGTGGGTCGGGGGCCGCGGTCTCGGGATTCGCACCAGAGCGCGGCCAGCGCGGCGACGACGAGGGTGGCGCCGAGGACGTGGAAGATCACCATGACGTCTGGCACGCCGAGCCAGTACTGGGTGATGCCGAGGGCGGCCTGCGCGACGAGCAGGCCGGTGAGGATCCAGTAGCGCAGCCAGAGTCGCCGGAAGCCACCGGTGATGCGCAGGGCGAAGCCGAATGCGGCGAGCAGGCCGACGAAGACGAACACGACGTCGGCGTGTCCCTGCGCGAGATCGGCCACCGGCAGGTCGAGGCGCGGCGTGCGGGGGTCGCCCGCGTGCGGACCGGCCCCGGTGACGAGCGTGCCGGCGACGACCACGAGCGCGAGCACGGCGGCCATGGCGACCTGGAGCGCCCGCAGCGGCCGGGGGATGAGCGGCCGCGCGGGTTGGTCGCCCTCACCGATGGCGCGCCGCAGCAGCACGGCCAGCCACACGAGTGCCGGGGACGGCAGGAAGTGCAGGCTGACGGTCCACCAGGTGAGCTGGGTGCGCACGGTGAGACCGCCGATAACCGCTTGCAGCACAACGCCGAGCGGCATGGCGAGGGCCAGCTGGATGTGCCGTTTGCGCCGGGGCCGGGCCAGTAGGGCGCCGAGCAGGACGAGCACGCTGAGTACACCGACGGCGCCGCCGAGCAGTCGGTTGCCGAACTCGATCCATTGGTGGATCTGGCCGGATGTCGGGTCGGCGATGGGCACGAGGCTCCCCGGCGCGCATTCCGGCCAGGTGGGGCAGCCGAGCCCGGACTGTGTCACCCGAACGATGGACCCGGTGACCGCGATCCCGGCCTGCGCCACGACATTGGCGATGGCGAGGGCACGAAGCACCGCCACGTTCGGGTGAACAACAGCCCCCCACAAGCTTGCGGCGGGACGGCGAGTTGGCGATGAGGGGACCGGCACTCTCCTGATGGTAGGCGGCCGGAGGCGGCGCCTTTGACCGACCCGGTGTCGCTGTGCCGACCGGGCTTCGCGCGTGCGGCCTTCGTTGTAGTGCGACTGTCGGTGTGCCCGAGTAGGTTTCGCTCCGCGCACGGTTGAGCCGTCTCGGTGGACCGTGCACCTGCCTCGCGGTCCATGTCGGTGCTTCTGGGAGTTTCGTGTCGAAGACGTACCTGATCAGGGTGTCGTTTGGACTTCCGATGTGCCGTCAGGAGGACGAGGCTGTACCCCGCGAAAGGAGCACCTCCCAATGGAAATGACTTCGTACAAGCCGGGCACCCCGTCCTGGGTGGACCTTGGCAGCCCGAACATCGAGGAGTCGGCCGCCTTCTACAGCGCACTGTTCGGCTGGGGCGTGCTGCCGGCCATGCCGGATTCCGGTGGTTACCGGATGTGTCACCTGCATGGCAAGCCGGTTGCCGCGTTCGGTACGCAGACGATGCCGGATGTGCCGCCGTTCTGGACCACCTACATCTCGGTCGCGGACGCGGATGCCACCGCGAAGGCGGTCGAGGCGGCCGGTGGCCAGACGCTCGTGCCGGTGATGGACGTGTTCACGGCCGGTCGGATGGCCGTGTTCATGGACCCGACCGGTGCGCCGATCTCGATCTGGCAGCCGGGCGACCACATCGGCGCGAGTTTCGTGAACGAGCCGGGTGCGTTGAGCTGGAACGAGTTGACGACCCGTAAGACCGACGAGGGCACCGCGTTCTACACCGAGGCGTTCGGCTGGACGGCCGATCCGCAGCCGATGGGGCCGATCACCTACACGGTCTGGATGCTGGACGGGAACCCCATCGGCGGCATGATGCCGATGGACGAAAACTGGCCGGCCGAGGTGCCGTCGCACTGGGCGGTTTACTTCACGGTCGAGGACACCGACGCCACGGTCGCGAAGGTTGTCGAGCTCGGTGGCTCGGTCGTCGCGCCGCCGCAGGACATTCCGCAGGGCCGGTTCGCGGCGCTGCGGGATCCGCACGGCGCGGCGTTCAGCGTCATCGCGAACCCGAACACGAACGCGTGATCATTGGACACTAGGTGAGTTTGGTGGTGCGGGTGGCGACTGCGGCCGCCACCCCACCCCAGACCGCCAGCACGACGGCCGACGCCCACAACGGCGTCGTCCCGTGCCCGAGCGCGCTGTAAAGTCCGTCCGCCAACGCGCCGGATGGCAACAGCAGCAACAGATCCGTCATGCCACGCGGCACGGACGACGCGATCCCCGCGCCCCCGGCCAGCAGCAGCACGAACCAGATGACGTTGGCCAGCGCCAACACGATCTCGGCGTTCAACGACCCGCCGAGCAGCACACCGAGCGCGCCGAAGGCCAGTGTTCCCAACAGGATCAGCAGCACGGCCCAGCCGATCCCGGATGCCACCGGTGACCACCCGAGCAGCGCGGCGATCACCCCGAGCACCACCAGTTGAACCACGACCACGGCCAGCGCCGACGTCATCCGCCCGGCCACGATCAGCCAGCGCGGGATCGCCGTCGCGGCAAGCCGTTTGAGCACGCCGTACCGCCGGTCGAAGCCGAGCGAGATGGCCTGGCTGGTGAACGCGGACGACATGATCGCGAGCCCGAGAATCCGTGGCGTCACCGAGTCCACTCTCGGCGCGGTCATCGGCACGATCGTCAGCACGGTGAGGCCGACCAGCAGCGCGGCCGGGATGAGCAGGGTCAGCAGCACCTGTTCCCCGTTGCGCAGCGCCAACATCGTCTCGGTCCGGGCCTGCGCGTACAGCATCGCGGACCGCCGGCCGGACCCGGGTGCCGGCAGGAACGTGCCGGGCGCGAACCGGGGTGCGGGGATGTCGCTCATGACCGCAGTTCCCGTCCGGTCAGTTCGAGGAACACGTCTTCCAGACTTCGCGTGGCGACCCGCAGTGCTTGCGCCAGCACACCTTCCTCGGCGCACCACGCCGTAACGGCCGACACCACGTGCGGACTGATCGGCCCGGTCACCTCGTACTCCCCGACGGCGATCTCGGCGACGGCGCACCCTGGCAGCACGACGAGCAGGCGCTCCAGCGGCAGTCCGGCCCGCGCCGTGAACGTGAGCCGCTGGTTGTCGGCGCTCGTCGCGGTCAGTTCGGCTGGACTGCCCTCGGCCGCGACCCGCCCCCTGTCGATGATCACCACGTGGTCGGCGAGCGCCTCGGCCTCCTCCATCAGGTGCGTGGTGAGCAGCACCCCGACGCCGTCCGATCGCAGTGCCCGCACCAGTTCCCACACCAGCCGCCGGGCCTGCGGGTCCATCCCGGCGGTCGGCTCGTCGAGGAACACCAGTTCCGGCCGCCCGACCAGCGCGCACGCCAGCGACAGCCGCTGCTGCTGCCCACCGGAGAGCCGCTTGTACGGGGTCCGCCGGGCCGACGCGAGCCCGAGCACGTCCAACAGCCACGCCGGGTCGAGCGGATTCGCCGCGCACGCCGCGACGAGGCGCAGCATCTCGTCCGCCCGCACCCCCGGATACGCGCCGCCGCCCTGCGGCATCACCCCGATCCGTGGCCGCAGCACCGCGCTCTGCGTGGCGGGATCCAGTCCGAGGACCCGGACCGTGCCGCCGTCCGGTGCCCGGAAGCCTTCGCAGATCTCGACGGTCGTGGTCTTGCCAGCGCCGTTCGGGCCGAGCAGCGCCAGCACGGCGCCGGCCGGCATGGTGAGGTCGACGCCGTCCACCGCGGCCGTGTCGCCGTAGCGTTTGACCAGCCCGGTGACCCGCACGGCCGGCGTCGTTGGAGTGTCTGGCTGGACCACGAATCAGAAGACTAGGCGGTGGCGCCGCTCACGCCGTGCCCGGACCTGCCCCGGGTTCGACGAGCGCGTCGACGGGCGCCGCGCCGTCCGGGTCGCGCCACGGCCGGATCGGCAGCTTGCCGCGTACCGCGAACAGCGCGCCGGTCAACACGATCGCGGCCGCGATGTAGGCGTACGGCAGCAGGAACGTCCGGCCGTCGAACGTGCTCCCGTTGGGCGGCACCAGCATCGCGACAACGGCGCTGACCACGGTCGCCGCCGTGCGGAACATGGACGTGCCGGTGCCGGCGGCGAGCGGGATGGCCGCCCACAGCAGGTACCACGGCTGCACGGTGGCACCGAGCACGACGACCGCGCCAAGGCACAGGCCGAGCCCGATCATCGGCGACAGCCGGCCCTTCCAGCAGTCCCACAACAGTTTGACCATGATCAGCACGCTGGCGAGTTCGCCGACGAGCCGCATGATGTTGATCGTGGCGTCGGTGTGGTTGCCGAGGCCGAACGCGATGCCGAGGCCGCCGGCGAGGAAGCCGAGCCCGGTCATCGGCGACAGCCAGCTCTTGACCAGCCCGTTGGTGCCCAGCGCGCCGATCCACCCGAACCCCAGGCCGGTGCCCAGCGACGCGCCCACGATGATCACACCGAACACCGCGGTGACCAGCGCGGCGGCCAGCACCAGATGTCGTGGCCGGGCACCCCACCGCCGGGCGACGAGCACCCCGAGGAACCCGAGCGCGGGCGCTGCGGACACCTTGACGGCGGCGCCGAGGGTGATCACGGCGGCACCGGCGAGCAACCACAGGAGTTCGTTGCGGGTCACCCGCGGCACGGGTGCGCCCCGTTTTCGGACCGGCAGGCCGCGCAGCGCCAGTTCGAAGCCGGCGAGCATCGGGCCGATCATCAGCGCCTCGTTGTGTGAGCCGATCACGAGGTGCCACAGCACAAGCGGGTTCGCCGCGCCCAGCCACAACGCGCTGACCGGCGGCACCCCGAACCGGCGCGCCAGCCGGGGCAGCGCCCACACGATCATCGCGATACCGAACAGTTCCAGCAGCCGCTGCAGGTAGACGCCGGTGACGACGTGGTCGCCGGACAGGGCCGTCACGACTCTGCCCACGGTGATGAACAGCGGCCCGTACGGCGCGGGCGTGTCCCGCCAGATGTTGGGCACACCCCTGGTCAGCGGCGCGCCCACGCCGAGCGCGGTGGCCGGGCCGAGCACGTACGGGTTCAGGCCGAGGGTGGCGATCTTGCTCTGCGCGAGGTAGCTGTAGACGTCCCGGCTGAACATCGGCGGCACCAGCAGCAGCGGCGCGGCCCAGGTGAACATGGTGCGGTTGAGTTGTTTCCTGGTCAGCAGCCGGGCGCGGCCGGGCCGGACGAACCGGCCGAGCCACAGCCAGCCGAGCACGACCATGGCCATACCGGTGAACGCGCACGCCAGCGCCACGGTCGGCATGCGGGTGAACAAGCCGAGCACGGGCACGGTGGTCAGCGGGTTGAACACGGGGGAGGCGCCGGCACCGAGCGAGCCCGCGGCGAGCAGCAGTGCTCCTGTCGTGCCGAATCTGCGGATCACGGTGAGCTGCCGCTGCTCGTCCTGGCCGAGCGGCTGGGCGTCGACCTCGGGGGTCGCTGCTGTGTCAGGCTCGGCATCGGTGGACGTCACCGGCCCGGCCGGGTCGCCCGGACCGCCGCGTGTCAAAGATCCGTCCACCACGCCTAGGAGCCTAGCGACCGGCCCGCCACGGTGAGACAGGTCACGCGAGACGGGCCTGCCTTTGCCGTCGTCGGGGAAATAGGTCACACTTGTGTTGTGAAAAACGTCGGTGCTGCTCCCAGCGACGTGCCCGGTGGCACGGGCGCGCAGCACGCCGACGGCCGCACCCGGCACGCCGTGACCAAACTGCTGCTGGAACAGGGACCCGTCACCGCCGCGCTGATCGCCGACGCCCTCGGCCTGAGCCCCGCCGCCGTCCGCAGGCACCTCGACGTGCTGATCGCCGACGGCGAGGTCGGTACCCGGGACGCGCCGCGCCGCGGCCAGCGCGGTCGTGGCCGCCCGGCGAAGCTGTTCCTGCTCACCGAGGCCGGCCGGGGCCGTTTCGGCCACGCCTACGACGACCTTGCCGTGTCCGCGCTGCGGTTCCTCGCCGAGAGCGGCGGGGAACAGGCGATCCGGACGTTCGCCGCCAGCCGGGTCGAGATGATGATCGGCCGGCACCGGCCCGACGTGCTCGCCGGCCAAGACGTCTCGGTCCGTGCCCAGGCCCTTGCCGACGCGCTGACCAGGGAGGGCTACGCTGCGTCGACCCGTGATGTCGGGTCGGGAGAGCAGTTGTGCCAGCACCACTGCCCGGTCGCGCACGTGGCGGCCGAGTTCCCACAGCTGTGCGAGGCCGAGACGGCGGCGTTCGCCGACCTGCTCGGCACGCACGTGCAACGCCTGGCGACCATTGCCCGCGGCGACGCGGCCTGCACAACGCACGTCCCGACCGGGCCGCTGCCGAACGCGACCCGACCGAGCGCTACACCCGATCATCGAGGGGAGTCCGCATGACTGCCGCTGCCCAGCAGCGCACGCCCACCACGTCCACCGCACCCGTCCCGCCCCTGACCCAGGACGAAACCCTGGCCAGCATCGGCCGGTACGAGTACGGATGGGCCGACGCGGACGTCGCGGGCGCGAGCGCCCGACGCGGCCTCAACGAGGACGTGGTCCGGGACATCTCGGCGAAGAAGAACGAGCCCGAGTGGATGCTGGCAACCCGCCTGAAGGCCCTGCGGCTGTTCGAACGCAAGCCGATGCCCAACTGGGGCGCCGACCTGTCCGGCATCAACTTCGACACGATCAAGTACTTCGTGCGCTCCACCGAACAGCAAGCCACCACATGGGACGAGCTGCCGGCGGATATCAAGAACACGTATGACCGGCTTGGAATTCCGGAAGCGGAAAAGCAAAGGCTGATCGCCGGTGTGGCCGCGCAATACGAATGCCTCGCCGGGGACACGTTGGTGTGGACGGCGAACCGGGGCCAGGTGCCGATCAAGGAGATCGAGTTCGGCGACCGGGTGTTCGCCTACGACGAGGACACTGAGCGTTTCGTCGTGGCACCGGTAAAGGCAGCCGCGCAAACCGATGTGCGACAGACCTACGAGGTGTGCACGACGCGCCGGGTCATTCGTGCCACCGACAACCACCCCATGCTCGTGCTGCGTGATGAGCGCAAGCCCGGGCGCCAGCGGGCTCGCTACGCTCGTCACTGGGTGACCGTCGGTGAGCTGAAGGCGGGCGATTTCATCGCGGTGCCGCGACAACTGCCCGAGTTCGGGCTGCCGCACGGCTTGCCGATCATCGACGGCTTTGCCGCACCGATGGCCAGTTCGGTTGATCTGATGTGGCTTCTCGGCCTGTTCATCGGCGATGGCAACCTGCATCTGTCGACCAGGACCTACCGAGTCCAGCTCGCCATTCCGGCCACCGACGTGGAATTGCGCGCGGAGGTCGGCCGTGTGGTGCGCGAACTGTTCGGCCTGCGGATGATCGAGGCCGACGAGTACCGCGTCGTGGTCAACTCCAAGGCACTCACCGAGTGGATCACCGAACTGGGTTTCGCTGGGCTGTCGCTGACCAAGCACGTGCCCACCTGGGTGTTCTCGCTGCCGCTCGACCAGCGGTTGGCCTTCCTCGGTGGCTGGGTCGACGCGGACGGCTACGTCCAGCCGACAAAAGACGGTTCGATCCTGCTGACCTCGGCCAACCAGCCGCTGATCGAGCAGGCGCGCGAACTGGTCGAACTGTCCGGACTGCGAGCCGGCGGGCCGTGGTCGTTCACCCAGCCCTACCGGCACGCCCCCGAACGGACACAGATCGCGTGGCGGCTGGGCATCAGCGGTGACTTCGACCGGCTCGGCTGCCGCAACCCGAAGCGCACCGACCGCTTCGGCCGCCGCGATTACCACCACAGTTCCACCAGCGCGAACGGTACGACGATCCGGGCGCACTGCAACGACTGGCTGGGCTTCGAGCGAGTGAAGGCCATTGAACCGTACGATGTCGAGCCGGTGTACGACATCGAGGTGGACGGTCCGCACAACTTCATCGCAGAGGGCTTGGTCGCACACAATTCCGAGGTTGTTTACCACAAGATCCGCGAGGATCTCGAAGAACTCGGCGTCATCTTCCTGGACACCGACACCGGCCTCAAAGAACACCCGGAACTGTTCCAGGAATACTTCGGCTCGGTCATTCCGTCCGGTGACAACAAGTTCTCGGCGCTGAACACGGCGGTGTGGTCCGGTGGGTCGTTCATCTACGTGCCCAAGGGTGTCCGGGTCGACATCCCGCTGCAGGCCTACTTCCGGATCAACACCGAGAACATGGGCCAGTTCGAGCGGACCCTGATCATCGTCGACGAGGACGCCTACGTGCATTACGTGGAGGGCTGCACCGCGCCGATCTACAAATCGGATTCGCTGCATTCCGCCGTCGTGGAGATCATCGTGAAGAAGGGCGGCCGTTGCCGCTACACGACGATCCAGAACTGGTCGACGAACGTCTACAACCTGGTCACCAAGCGCGCCAAGGCGGAAGAAGGCGCGACCATGGAGTGGATCGACGGCAACCTCGGCTCCAAGGTCACCATGAAGTACCCGTCGGTGTTCCTGATGGGCGAGCACGCCAAGGGTGAAGTGCTCTCGATCGCGTTCGCGGGCGAGGGCCAGCACCAGGACGCGGGCGCGAAGATGGTGCACCTCGCGCCGCACACGTCGTCGACCATCGTGTCCAAGTCGGTGGCGCGTGGCGGTGGCCGCACGTCCTACCGTGGCCTGGTCGAGGTGCACAAGCGGGCGTACGGCTCCCGGTCGACGGTGAAGTGTGACGCGCTGCTCGTGGACACGATCAGCCGCTCGGACACCTACCCGTACGTGGACATCCGCGAGGACGACGTGTCCATGGGCCACGAGGCCACGGTGTCCAAGGTGAGCGACGACCAGCTGTTCTACCTGATGTCGCGCGGCCTCACCGAGGACGAGGCGATGGCGATGGTGGTGCGCGGGTTCGTCGAGCCGATCGCGCGGGAGCTGCCGATGGAGTACGCGCTGGAGCTCAACCGCCTGATCGAGCTGCAGATGGAAGGGGCCGTCGGCTGATCATGGCGACGACTGATACACAGCAGCACGGCATGACGGAGCACTCGCACGGATCGGGCGTCCGGATCCCGAACGCCACCCGCGCGGAACGGTTCACCTCCTTCGACGTCGAGGCGTTCGAAACGCCCGGCGGCCGGGAGGAGGACTGGCGGTTCACGCCGATGAAGCGGTTGCACGGCCTGCACACCGTGGCGCCGGCGACCGGCACCGCACGGGTCGAGGTGACCGGGCCCTCGGACGTTCGGGTCGAGTCGGTCCAGCGTGGCGACGACCGCCTCGGCACCGCCGGCACGCCGGGTGACCGGGTGGCGGCGCGGGCGTGGCAGTCGTTCCCGGCGGCCACCGTGGTCACCGCGCCGGCCGACACGCGGATCGACGAGCCGGTCACGGTCACCATCACCGGTCCCGGCGTGGGCGAGGTCAGCTACGGCCACGTCCAGGTCCGGGCCGAGCGGTTCGCCGAGGCCGTCGTGGTGCTCGACTACACCGGGTCGGGCACGCACGCCGACAACGTGGAACTCGTGCTCGCCGACGGCGCCAAGCTGACCGTGGTCGCGGTGCACGACTGGGCTGACGACGCCGTGCACCTGACCGCGCACCACGCGCGGCTCGGTCGGGACGCGGTGCTGCGGCACACGGTCGTGACCCTCGGCGGGGACCTGGTGCGGGTCGCGCCGACCGTCACGTTCGCCGACCGGGGCGGCGACGCGGAACTGACCGGGCTGTACTTCGCCGACGCGGGACAGCACCTGGAACACCGGCTGTTCGTGGACCACGCGATGCCGCACTGCCGCAGCAACGTCGCCTACAAGGGCGCGCTGCAGGGCGAGGGCGCGCACACCGTGTGGATCGGCGACGTGCTGATCCGGGCCGCCGCCGAGGGCACCGACACGTACGAGCTGAACCGGAACCTGGTGCTCACCGACGGTGCCCGCGCCGACTCGGTGCCGAACCTGGAGATCGAGACCGGCGAGATCGTCGGTGCCGGCCACGCCAGCGCCACCGGCCGGTTCGACGACGAGCAGCTGTTCTACCTGCAGGCGCGGGGAATTCCCGAGGAGCAGGCCCGCCGCCTCGTGGTGCGCGGCTTCTTCCACGAGGTGCTGGCCAAGATCGGCGTGCCGTCCGTGCGGGAGCGGTTGGCGGCCGCCATCGAGGCCGAACTCGCGGCGGTCGGGGTATGACGACGGCCCAGGGCGTTCGGGTGTGCGCGCTGGCCGACCTGGCCGACCGGACACCGTTCGCGGTCGAGGTGGGCGACACCCCGGTCGTGCTGGTCCGGGACGGCGACGAGGTGCACGCGCTGCGCGACGAGTGCACGCACGCCGAACTGGCGTTGTCCGACGGGGAGGTGACCGGCCGGGGTATCGAGTGCTTCCTGCACGGGTCGTGTTTCGACCTGCGCACCGGGGCGCCGTCGTCGCCGCCGGCCGCCGAACCGGTGGACGTGTTCGGAGTGACCGTTGTCGACGGCGACGTCGTCGTGGACACCGGCCGGATCACCAACCGGGACTGACGCCACAACGCACAAGCAGACTTTCCAGCCACACCAGGAGAAACGAACAGAGATGGCCACCCTCCAGATCATCGACCTGCACGTCTCGGTCGCCGTCGACGATGGTGAGAAGCAGATCCTCACCGGCGTCGACCTGACCATCAACGCGGGCGAGACGCACGCCATCATGGGCCCCAACGGGTCCGGCAAGTCGACCCTGTCGTACGCCATCGCCGGCCACCCCAAGTACAAGGTGACGTCCGGGCAGGTGCTGCTGGACGGCGAGAGCGTCCTGGACATGACCGTGGACGAGCGCGCGCGGGCCGGCCTGTTCCTCGCCATGCAGTACCCGGTCGAGGTGCCCGGCGTGTCCATGTCGAACTTCCTGCGCACCGCGGTGACGGCGGTCCGTGGCGAGGCGCCGAAACTGCGGGCCTGGGTCAAGGACGTCAAGCAGGCCATGACGGACCTGGAGATCGACGCGACCTTCGCCGAGCGCAGCGTCAACGAGGGCTTCTCCGGCGGCGAGAAGAAGCGGCACGAGATCCTCCAACTGTCGCTGCTCAAGCCGAAGATCGCCATCCTCGACGAGACCGACTCGGGCCTTGACGTGGACGCGCTGCGCGTGGTGTCCGACGGCGTGAACCGGTATCGGGCGTCCGGTGACGTCGGCGTCATGCTGATCACCCACTACACCCGCATCCTCAAGCACATCACGCCGGACTTCGTGCACGTGTTCGCGGGCGGCCGGATCGCCGAGTCCGGCGGCCCGGAACTGGCGCAGGTCCTCGAGGACGACGGGTACGTCCGCTTCGCGGGCGGTCAGCGGGAGGGGGCGGTGACACCGTGACGATCAACATCAAGACGATCAACAGCACGACAACCACCGTCGCGCCCCTGGACGTCGAGGCGATCCGGGCCGACTTCGCGATCCTCGGCCGGACCGTGCGGGACGGGAAACGGCTGGTATACCTGGATTCCGGGGCCACGTCGCAGCGGCCGAGGCAGGTGCTGGACGCGGAGCGGCTGTTCCTGGAGACGTCCAACGCCGCCGTGCACCGTGGTGCGCACCAGTTGGCCGAGGAGGCCACCGACGCGTACGAGTCCGCGCGGGCACGGATTGCCGGGTTTGTCGGCGTGCGGGCGGACGAGATCGTGTTCACCAAGAACGCCACCGAGGGCATCAACCTGGTGGCGTACGCGATGAGCAACGCTGCCACGTCCGGCGGCGCCGCCGCGGAACGGTTCCGGCTCGGCCCTGGCGACGAGATCGTCGTGACCGAAATGGAGCACCACGCGAATCTCGTGCCGTGGCAACAGGTCGCCGAGCGGACCGGGGCCACGCTGCGCTGGTTCGGCGTGACCGACGAGGGCAGGCTCGACCTGTCCAATCTGGACGATCTGGTCAACGACCACACCAAGATGGTCGCGTTCACGCACCAGTCCAATGTGCTCGGCACGGTCAACCCGCCCGCCGGTTTGGTGGCGCGGGCAAGGGAAGTGGGTGCGCTGACGCTGCTGGACGCGTGCCAGTCGGTGCCCCATTCCCCGGTCGACCTGCACGCGCTCGGGGTGGACTTCGCGGTGTTCTCCGGCCACAAGATGCTCGGCCCGTCCGGGGTGGGTGTGTTGTACGGGCGGCACGAGCTGCTGTCGGTCATGCCGCCGTTCCTCACCGGCGGGTCGATGATCGAGATGGTGCACATGGCGCGGTCCACGTTCGCCCCGCCGCCGCAGCGGTTCGAGGCCGGCGTGCCGATGACGTCCCAGGCGGTCGGCCTCGGCGCCGCTGTCGACTACCTGGCCGTGGTCGGCATGGAGCGGATCGCCGAACACGAGCACCGCCTGACCGAGGCCGCACTGCGCGGACTGGCCGAGATCGACGGCGTGCGCATCATCGGCCCGACTCCCGATGGCGGAACGGGAACAGCGGACCGGGGCGGCGCTGTTGCCTTTGTAGTGGAGGGAATCCATCCGCACGACGCCGGGCAGGTGCTGGACAGCCTCGGTATCGCGGTGCGCGTCGGGCATCACTGTGCGTGGCCGTTGCACCGCCGGTTCGGCGTGCCCGCGACCGTGCGCGCGACGTTCTACCTGTACAACGACATGGACGACGTGACGGCGTTGCTGGACGGGGTCCGTGCGGCGCAGGCGTTCTTCGGGACGGTGTGATGTGTTGGTGGACCAGCTGTACCAGGAGATCATCCTGGACCACTACAAGCACCCGCACGGGCGCGGCCTGCGCGAGCCGTACGAGGCGGAGGTCCACCACGTCAACCCGACCTGCGGGGATGAGGTGACGCTGCGCGTGCACCTGAAGGGTTCGGGTGTTGCGGCCGAGATCGCGGACGTGTCGTACGACGGGCATGGCTGTTCGATCAGCCAGGCGGCCACGTCGGTGCTCACGGACCTGGTGGTGGGCCGTACCGTCGAGCAGGCGTTCGGCACGATGGACTCGTTCGTGGAACTGATGCAGGGCAGGGGACAGGTCGAGCCGGACGAGGCCGTGCTCGAGGACGCGGTCGCGTTCGCCGGGGTGGCGAAGTACCCGGCGCGGGTGAAGTGCGCACTGCTGGGTTGGATGGCATTCAAGGACGCGGTGGCGAGGGCGGGCGCGGCCAACGGGACCGAGGTGGAGCAATCATGAGCAATGGCGTCGACGCGAACGTCGAGACCGGTGCTGGTACTGAGGTATCGGAGCGCTCGGCCGCGGCCTTGCCGGAACCACCGGCACCGAGGGCGGAACTGGCGGCGGTAGAAGACGTCGAGGAGGCTATGCGCGACGTCGTCGACCCCGAACTGGGCATCAACGTGGTGGACCTGGGCCTGGTGTACGACATCCGGGTGGACGACGACAACAACGCGATCCTGGACATGACGCTGACATCGGCCGCCTGCCCATTGACGGATGTGATCGAGGACCAGGCACGAGGCGCACTGGTCGGCGGCCCCGTCGGACTGGTGAACGACATCAAGATCAACTGGGTGTGGATGCCACCCTGGGGCCCGGACAAGATCACCGAGGACGGCCGCGAACAACTACGCGCCTTGGGTTTCACGGTCTGATCCAGGCTGCCCTGAAGGACTTCCCTCGGGCGAGCTGCTGACCGCCGTGGACGAAGTCACCGACTCGGCGCGACGCACGAACTGCTCGCCGATCCGATCGCGGAGCTGGAGCGCACGGAACGCGCCGAACAGGCCGAACGCGAACAACAGGACAAGCCGCCGGACACCCCGGGAGACCAGCTGACCGAGGGCTGACGCTGTTGACGCGGCCGATCCGTGCACGCCGTCCTCAAGGCGTGGACGAGGGCACCGTCGTCCGGTCGTGGCCGCTCGACCGGTCAAGGTCCGCGGTGACCGGCGTTCTTGATCTGGCGGAATCGGTGGGTTGTGCTGGCCGCGCCGGTTCGTTTGGGTGTTTGTCGCTGTTGGGCGCTGGCCTCAGGCGGTCGAGTCGGCGGTGGTTCATGCTGACGAGGCTGGGTCGGGCGGCTGCTGTTGGCGGTCGGCGTTGCCGCCTGTGGGTGCGGTGAGGCGGCGGATCATCTGGCGTAGGTGTGTGCCGTAGCGGGACTCGAATTCTGGGCTGGTCGGGTCAAGGCCGAAGATGCGGCGGACCAGTTGGGGCATCACGACCGGCACCATGACGGCGCCCATGATGGCTAACCGCACGCTGGCCGGGTCGAGGTCGTTGGCCAGTTCACCGGTTGACTGGCGGTCCTGGAGTGGCGTGAGGTCGGCGAGTCCTTCGCTGGCCTCGGGGGGCATTTCTTGGTCTTGGTCGCAGTCGGTCAGGCCGCGCCAGGCCATCAAGCGGGTTAGCCGTGGTTCGGTGAGGGCGTCGTGTAGGTAGCGCAGGGCCAGTTCGTCCAGGGGGAGGTTGGGGTCGGCGAAGGTCTGTTCTCTGGACAGCCAGGTGCGCTGTAGTTCTTGGTAGAGGCCCTCCTTGCTGTTGAAGTAGTAGTTGATCAGTTGTTTGTTCACGCCTGCCCTGTCCGCTATCTCTTGCACGCGTGCGCCGGCGTAGCCCTTCGCTGAGAACTCCTCCAGTGCCGCCGCCAGCAGCAAGCGGCGGGATCGGTAGGCGTCCTGTTGGCGTTCGTCGGGCGCTGGTGCTCGACGGGGTCGTGGCGGACCGTCGTCGGGCTCGCGGGCTGGGGTTGACACGCTGTCATCGTAGCAAGCCGTTACCAGTGTGGTTGAGCTTGTCATCCGCTTGGTTGACATTGTTGTCTGGGCGGCTGACACTGGTCACATGACGTCATTCACTGAGGCCCAACTGGCGTACCTGGCCAGCCAGCGACTTGGCCGACTGGCCACCGTCGCGCCCGATGGCAGTCCGCAGAACAACCCGGTCGGGTTCAGGTACAACGCCGAGTTGGACACCGTTGACATCGTCGGCTACGACCTGGGCAATACCCGCAAGTTCCGCAACCTCCGCACCAACGACCGGGTCGCGCTGGTGATCGACGACATCGCGTCGGTGACGCCGTGGCGGGTGCGCTGCCTGGAGATCCGTGGCACGGCGGAGGCACTCACCGACCAGCCCCGCGCCCGCCCCGAAATGTCCGCCGAGTTGATCCGCATCCACCCACGACGAGTCCTTGGCTTCGGATTTGACGAGCCCACGGTTGCGTCGGCGTCCGGCTCGCAGACGGCATCGTGACAACTCGCAAACTCGGCTGGCGGAACAGCACCGGACCGCCGAGGATCACCAGCGTGCTCTGGATGCCGCTGTGCTCGGTGGGGTGCGCGATCACCCGTTCGTCGGCAGCCGTGGCGGGGCGTGGCCGCTCCTGTTCTGGGCATAGTCATGCGGCGTCGTGGAAGATCACCCCCAATGCGTGTCTCTGTCCGGTGTGGACCGGGCTGACGCCGTGGCGGACGCCGATTCGGTAGTGGCCTCGGGTGCCTTGGCCTGGACGGTATCGGGTTGGCCAGATCACTGCCTGGCCCTGGTCGAGGGTGATCACTCTGGCTCGGGACTGGGCCCGTGGGAGGTTCTCCACCAGGACGAATTCGCCGCCTGTGTAGTCCTTGTCGGCTCGGGAGAGCATCACCATCAGTTGGAGCGGGAACGCATGGGTGCCGTAGATGTCCTGGTGCAGGCAGTTGTAGTCGTCCGGTTGGTAGCGCAGGACCAGTGGGGTTGGTTTTGTCTGGCCGGCTTGGTGGCAGGTGGTCAGGTAGTCGGCCAGGCGATCGGGGAATCGTTGTGGTAGACGGAGTTGGTCGTGCCAGGTGTTGGCGATGGGGGCGAGGTGGGGGTAGCTCTCGGTTCGTATTCTGGTTACCTGCTCGGGTAGTGGGTGGTTGAAATATTTGTACTGGCCGGAGCCGAAACGGTAGCGGGCCATGTCTACTGTGGACCGCCACGGGTCCGGGTGGTCGTAGTGGTTGATCAGGTCGGCGCACTCGGCGGGGGACAGGACTGGTGGTGTGATCGCATGGCCTTGTTCGTTCAGGGACGTGGCGAGGGCTGTCCAGTCCCAGTCGGTGGCGGGGGATGTTGTGTGCATGTCTACTGAACCCCAACGGGGGCGGATCTGTTGCATGGGTCGGTCAGGCCGGACTCCCGCAGGGTGACGTTCCATCGGCCGGGTGGCATGCCGAGAGCTGGGTCCGCCGTGCCGGGCAGGGTTCGGGGCACGCCGTGGTAGGCGAGTCTGGCTGGGCCGCCGAAGACGAACAGGTCGCCGGATCTCAGCTCGATGTCGGTCCAGGGGCGGCTCCTGGTTTCTGTGTTGCCGAAACGGAACACGCACGTGTCGCCGATGCTCAGGGAGACGACCGGTGCTGGGCTGTGTTCGTCCTTGTCCTGGTGCAGGCCCATTTTCGCGGTGTCGTCGTAGTGGTTCACCAGCGCTACGTCCGGCTGGTACCGCTGGTCGTCGCCGTATGCGTCGGCGACGGCCTGGCGGCCGAGGTCGGCGAGCCAGGTCGGGAACGGCTTGACCGGTGTCCGGTGTTCGTCGGGCACGGTGCGGGAGTAGCCGTACGGGTACCAGTGCCAGCCGAGGCACACCGTGCGGACCGACATCACGCCGCCGCTCGGCAGTCGGGTCGTGCGCAGGCCGGCCGGTGGTGCGGCCCATGCCTGGCATGCCTCGGCTAGGCGGCGCTGGGCGTCGACGTCCAGCCAGCCCGGCAAGTGCACGGCGCCGGGCGCGATGTCGGTTCGGGGGCGGGGGAACAGTGCGGGCATGTCAGGCGACCTCGTTGCCGACCGGGCGGCAGTGTTGGCACGGGCGGTAGCCGGCGGCGTCGGCCTCGGCGACCGAGCGGAAGCCGTGCCGGTGCGCCTCGGTGATGCGGCGGGCGTTGGCGCAGGTGGGGAAGCACACCACACCTGTGGTGTCGCTGCCGACGTAGTGGATGTGGTGTCTGGCCAGTTCGTACACCTCGCCCACGTTGGTGCCCTCGGCGTCCAGCAGGTCGCGTTTGGCCGGCGGGCCGAAGACGTACTCGCCGAGGGTGCCGTCCGAGCGGATCACCCGGTGGCACGGGATCAGCACCGGGACCGGGTTTCGGCCAAGCGCCGAGCCGACCGCGCGGACCGCCTTCGGACGGCCGATCTGGTGCGCCACCCACGCGTACGGTCGGACCTGGCCCCTCGGGATGGTCAGCACCGCCAGCAGTACCTCGCGTTCGAACGGGCTCAGGCGGCTCAGGTCGAACCGCGGCTTCGCGGCGCGGTGCGCGTGCAGGGCCGGCACCAGACCGGCCGGTGGGCGGGTGCCGGCCAGCAGCGGGCGGGTGAACCGGCGGCGGAACAGGGCCGCGAACTCGGCGTCGTCGTCGTGCACGGAACGGCTGGTGCGCACGTACGCGACACCAAGGTGGGTCGATGCGACGTACAGGTCGCCCGCTGCGCTGGGCACGCGGACCCAGGTGGCCGCGATCCGGCCGAGCAGGCCGGCCGGGCCGTCGACGGCCAGGGCGGCCAGCCGGGCGGCGAGGATCTCGTCGGTCAGGATGTCCTCGGAGTGGCTGTTGGCGGGGTTGTGGGTTGGGGTCGGTGGGGTGGTTGGTGCGGCGAGTTGGGTGGTGAGGATTTCGTCGGTCAGGATGTCCTTGGTGCGGCCGTCGGTGGGGTTGTCGGTTGGGGTCGGTGGGGTGGTCAGGGCGGCGAGTTGGGCGGTGAGGAAGTCCTCGGCGAAGTCGCCGGTGTGGTCGTCGTTGGTGTGGTTGTCGTTGGTGTGGTCGCTGGTCATCTCCCTACCTCCGTGGGTTCGGCTGGGACGAGACAGGTGAGCCGCGCGCCCGTCGGGTACAACTCCCGCAGGCGGCGCAGCCCGCGCGAGATCTGTGAGCGGACGGTGCCTTCCGGGCGGCCGAGGACCGTTGCGATCTCGGGCAGTGGCAGGTTGACGACGTGCCGCAGCACCACGGCCACCCGCTGCTCCTCGGGCAGCACGGTGAGCAGCTCGGCGAGTTCGCGGCCGGACTCGCGCTCCTCGACGATCTGTTCGGTGGCCGGCCGAGGATCGGGTGGATCGGGGGCCTGTTCGACAGATGTCAGCACCGGGCGGCGGGCGCTGTCCCGCTCGCCGTTGCGCCACAGGTTCAGCACGATGGTCAGCAGCCACTGTCTTGGCTTGAGGGCGCGGATCCGGTCCGGCCGGTAGCCGGACAAGGCCCGGTAGGCACGCAGGAACGCCTCGGCCGTCAGGTCCTCCGCGTCCGCCCAGCGCCCGCTGACCCGCAGCGCGGTGGCGAACACCACGTGGCGGTACGTGTCGAACATGGCGACGAACCCGGTGTCGAGGTTGTGCACCAGCGCCCCGACGAGGTGCTCGTCCGGTTGGCTCGTGGTGTCGATTTTCGCGCTGGTCACCCCTGTTGAACCCCGGCGGGGGCGATTTCGTTGCATGGCGCTCGTGCGGCCAGCCGATCGATTCTCGCCGGACGGAGATTTATTGCCGAACTGACCACCCGGTCGGGTGGCTGGTGCGCTATGACAGGCATGTGGCCGAACTCGCTGACCTGATGCGGGAGATCGCCGACGGCGGCTCGCCGGCGGTCGACCGGGAGCTGACCGTCCTCACGCCGCCGGACCAGCGGTCGGCCGGGGTGCTGGCGTTCACCGGACATAACGTGGTGTCCGCGGACCTGCCGGCGGAGTGGGTGCGCAACCGGCTGCCCGACGACGACCTGTCCGCGCCGCTGCAACCGCCCTTCCTCACCGTGCTGGCCGCCGCGACCGGCCGGAAACTGGACAATCTGGACTTAGTGCTGGTGGCGCGGGCCACCGGCCGGGACGGCGGCATGGACCTCACCGAGCTGTCCGAGTTCCTCGCACCGCTGCCGCCCCGGCTGGCCAGGGCGTTGGCGCAGCGGATCGGCGTGCGTGCCTGGCGTTGTCCTGGCGGCCTGCTCACGCTCGGTCGGGGCGTCGGCGGCCGCTGGGAGGTGTCCGTCGAGGTGGAACCGGCGCTGCGCGGGTTCGGTCTCGGCCGGGGCCTGTTCACCGCGGTGCGGGGGCTGCTGCCGGCCGGCGAGCAGGTCTGGGCCCAGGTGGCGCCGGGCAACGCGGCGTCGGTCAGAGCGGCCATGGCGGCCGGATTCCGTCCGGTGGGCGCCGAGGTGCTGCTGCACCCGGATCGGGCCGCAGCGTGCCCGGTGGACGGCTCGTTCGGGTGGTTCACCGACCTCACCGAGGAACTCGAGCCCGAGACACCGTCCGAAGCGCCGTCCGACGCGGCGCCCGACGTGACCGAGCACGAGGACGACGCCGAACGGATCGCCGAAGCGGCAGCCGTGAGCGAGAACTCCGACGATAACGACAAGTAGCCGAACAAGCGCTCGGTTTCGGGTCACCAACGGCTATGACATTTCACGGACGAGAACTTAGGCTGACTACTCTCCGTGTGGGTCAAAAGTTATATTGAGCCTGATCTGGTCCAATTCGGACTGACGGATTGTGCACAGCTGTGTTCACACAGTCAACTACCCCTGATTCCATCAGGTCGTATCTTGACCCTGCGTGATAGGGATGTAACGCTCCCACAGCAAAATTCACTCGCCCGGGGGTCGGGATTCGGGCGTGATTTCAGGAGGGCTCGTGCGTGCACAGTCCCGCCGTCGTATCACGGCGGCGTTAGCTGGTCTTGCGGTGGTCGCGACTACCGCGCTGACCGGGATAGCCACGACGACAGCCGTCGCCGCAAGCGGCGTGATGACACCGGCAATCGGTGCGCACCCGCAATACCAGGTCGCCGGGCACGTCAGCAGCAGCCCGGCGGCGACCACCTTCGGTTGCCAGCTCACCACGCCGGCCGGCTGTTACGGTCCGGCTCAGATGCGCGCCGCGTACGGCGTTGACAAGCTGGCGAAGTTCGGTCTGGACGGGACCGGGAAGACCATCGTGATCATCGACGCTTTCCAGAGCCCGACGATCACGTCTGACCTGGCGACGTTCGACACGCTGTTCGGTCTGTCGGCACCCAAGCTGAACATCATCGCGCCGGACGGGCTCACCCCGTTCGACCAGAGCAGCGCCGACCAGACCAGTTGGGCCGGCGAGATCACTCTCGACGTGGAGTACTCGCACGCCATCGCGCCGAACGCCACGATCGACCTCGTCCTGTCCAAGAGCGACCAGGACGCGGACATCCTCTCGGCGCAGAAGTTCGTGATCGACAACAACCTCGGCGACGCTCTCTCGCAGAGCTTCGGCGAGGCAGAGCAGTGCCAGGCCACGTCGATCATGCAGGCGACCCACAAGCTGTACCAGAAGGCGGCCAGGGAAGACATGACCGTCTTCGCGTCCTCGGCCGACCAGGGTGCGGCACTGCCGACCTGTGATGGCACGTCGTTCTTCAAGGCGGTCAGCACCCCGGCATCCGACCCGCTGGTCACCGCTGTCGGTGGCACCATCCTTGACGCCAACGGCATCACGGGTGCGTACAACAGCGAGCAGGTGTGGAACGAGCCGAACTTCGGGGCGGCCGGTGGCGGCGGCTTCAGCACGGTGTACTCGACGCCGTCCTTCCAGCGTGGCCTGCACCTGGCCAGCCGGGGCGTCCCGGACATCTCCTACAACGCGGCCATCATCGGTGGCGTGCTCGCGGTGTGGAGTTCGTCCGGCCAGGGCGCGAACCTGGTGTTCCGTTTCGGTGGCACCAGTGCGGGTTCGCCGCAGTGGGCCGCCCTGACGGTGCTCGCCGACCAACTCGGTCACCACCGGGTCGGCGACATCAACCCAGCGCTCTACCACCTGGCGCACGGCGCGCTGTACGGCGCCCTGTTCCATGACATCACCGTGGGTGACAACACGTTCCACGGTGGCGCCACCACCATTCAGGGCTTCTCGGCCACTCCTGGCTGGGACGCGGCTTCGGGTCTCGGTACGCCCAAGGCCAACCTGCTGGTGCCGGCGCTGGCTCTCGTTTCCCACTAGCGCCAGACAGCTCGAACCCGGGTGGCGGGTCGGCCGGAAACGGTCGGCCCGCCACCTTTTTGGCTACAGGTAATGGAACGTGGGCTTGGGGTGCATGAGGAAGTCGTGGTGCGAGATGTGCCACGCGTACGCGCCGGCGAGGCCGAACACCAGCCGGTCACCTGCCCGCAGCCGGTCCACTGTGATGTGTCGGGCCAGCACGTCCTTCGGGGTGCACAGCTGCCCGGCGACGGTCACCGGTTCTCCGTGCACCTCCGGTCGCGGCCACGGATAGTCCCAGCGGTCCACCGGGAGCACGTCGAACGGCTGGTCGTGGCCCTTGGCGGCGGGCGTGCGGAGGTGGTGGGTACCGCCGTGGACGACCGCGAAAACCGTGCCGTGGCTGCGTTTCACGTCCGCCACGGTGGCCGCGTACCAGCCGCAGTACGCCGTGACTGCCCGGCCGGGCTCAAGTCGCAGCCGCAGACCTGGTGCCGCACAAAGGATGTCTCGCAGGCCGGCACCGAATGTCTGCCAGTCGAACCGGGTCGACGAGCCGTAGTCGACGCCCATGCCGCCGCCGATGTTCACCTCGGCCACCGGCAGCGTCCGCGCCCAGTCCACCACCTGCCGTGCCAGCGCGACCTGATCGGCGGCGGCCAGCCCACTGGCGAGATGGGCGTGGATGCCGGCCATCCGCAGCCACGGATCGCGCCGAACGATCGCGAGACACGTTGGTACGTCGTCGAGATCGAGGCCGAACTGACTCGGCCCGCCGCCCATCGCCAATGCCGCCGGCCCGAACCGCACCGGCGGATTCACCCGCAGCAACACGTCCGCCGGCGTCCGGTGCCGTGCCGCGATCATACCGAGCCGGCGCAGTTCGTGTGTGCTCTCCACGTGGATCCGGTGCACGCCAGCACAAACGGCCGCGTCCAGCTCGCGATCACTCTTGGCCGGCCCGCCGAACGCGATCCGCGCCGACGGGGCCGCCGAACGCACGTGCGCCAGTTCGCCACCGGACGCCACCTCGATGCCGTCCACCGTTTCGGCCAACGCGTGCAGCAGCGGCTCGGCGGGGTTCGCCTTTGCGGCGTACCACAATTCGACCCCGGCCGGCAGTGCGGCGCGGATCCCGGCGACGTGTGTCCGCAGTGCTGCCAGGTCGTACACGTAGGCCGGCAACTCGTTGTCCGGCAAGCCTGTCAGATGCGTCCGGACCGTCGAGGTGATCACAGCGGCAGCCGAAGCGGCACGTAGCCGGCCTGGCGGTCGCTGCCGCGCTGCCACCGGGCCAGCAGGTTCGCCTTGGCCGGCACCGGCACCCCAGCCAGGATCGCGCGCAACTCCGGTGGCGCCCCATGATAGGCGGCCAGTTCGGCCCGCACCAGCGACCACAGTTCGGCCTCAAGGTCCGGTCGCAGGTCAGCGAGCGCGGCCAACAGTTCGGCAACATGGTTGACCAGCAGGCAGTACGCCACCCGCTGCCACCCCTTGGCCACGGTGTACGTCATCGGCCCGGCCACCTCGGGCGGCAGCGACGCGAGGAGGACCGCGTGCCGCTCGGCGAGCAGCTTCGTGCCTTCCATGTCCCGGAACAACATCTGCGCCGGCATGCCGTCACCGTCTACGCCCACCAGCACGTTCTGCAGGTGCGGTTCGAGCACCACGCCGTGCTCGAAGAACGCGGCCAGCACCGGCGGCAGCAGCAGCCGAAGATAGGCCCGCCACCAGTCAAGCACCCGGTCCGTGCTGGCGTCGCCGACCAGATGCGACACATGCGCCCGCGACAGCGGGTACTCGTCCGCGACCGCGCCCGCCAACAGTGCGGTGACGCCCGGCCGCAGATGCCGGGCGACGCCTTCACGGGCGATGATTCCCAAGCTCTCGAACAGTTCCCGGTCGGCCAGGTCCACCGTGCGGTAGCCGGGTTCACGCAGCATTCGGATCGGCAGGTCGTCCAGCAGGCCCGTGAGTGCGACCGCGGCGGCCAATTCGTACGCCGAGTTCTTCCGTACGCAGTTGGTGATCCGCACGTTCAGGCTGAACTTGAGGAACCCGCCGGGGCCGTGCAGTGTGCGCACCGATGACGTCGGCGTCCACAGTGGACCATCGGTGCCGAGGTCGAGCAGTCGTCCGTCACGCAGTGCGGCTGCCAGGGTGTTGTTGTGCCGCAACAGTTCGAACTGCCACGGGTGTACGGGCAGCAGTCGGTACCCAGTGGGCACCGGTCGCAGCCCGTCCAGCATCGTCAGGTCGTCGCCGGGCACGGTCTGTTGGCGTACCAGGTCGGCTCGGGCGGCGAGGTACCGCAGTCGTAGTCGGCAGCCCAGTTCCGGCGCGTATGTCTGCCACCGGCCCGCGTGGCCGGACCGGGACTTCGGGGTCGGATGGAACCGGTGGCCCAGTGCAAGCGACTGCTCGGAAACCAGGTAGCGATCGCCGTTGTTCGCCTTGTGCCGCAACGACTGTTCGGTCACGTCGTGGCTGGCCGCGACCTGGTCCAGGAACTCCTCGTTGATGACGCCGGTAGCGAGGGTCAGCTCGTCGGCGAGCCGTTCGGCCAGGTCCCGCCAGTGCAGCTCACACCACGTCCCACCGGACTCCTCGAACACCGGCCCGGTGAACCTGTGCGCGCCGGCCATGGACCGGCGGCGCACCGTGATTCGCAACGTCACGTCGAGGCGGGGCAGGCGCAGGCGCAACTCGTCGTCGATCAGGGTGACCTGCCGTTCCGGGCCGGCGACCTCCCGGATGAAGCAGTTGAACAGGGTGTGGGCGACGACGTGATCGGCGGACACGGTCGCCGGGCGGCGGGTGTCCAGACCGATGGTCGAGCTGGGCATTCAGTGTTCTCCTGTGATTGATGAATTCAGGTAGTTCGGACCGCTGAGTCGGTAGAACTTGTTCACGTCGGTTGCGCCAGAACGCTCTTTGGACAGCAAGGTGCCTGCGGTGACCATCGCCTTGACAGGCAGACGCGACGCGTCCAGAGTCCGTGCCCGGAGCAGTGGGGCGTCCTCGCTGTCCTGATGGCGGTCGATCGCGGCGGCCAGTAGATCACGGACCATGGCGAGGCCCCGGCGTCGTTCCGGCTCGGCCAATCCGAAAACGATGGCTCCAGCGCACAGGTGCAGCGTGATCGTGGTGAACAGGTCGATCAGCGGACCGGTGTTGTTGACCAGAATTCGGCGGTCGTCCAGCATTGACAGATCGGTGCCCGAGGGCAGCCGGTCCGCGCGGAGCCTCGGGCCGTCGTTGTCCTTGAGCAGCAATCGGATTCGGGTCCCG
>DATBCR010000577.1:0-1842 GCA_036270375.1 Pseudonocardiaceae bacterium
GTCCCACTGGCGGTCGTTCTGTCCAAAATAGACAAGATCTGGTCGATGTTCGACGAGCAGGCACCCACCCGGCTGCCGTCCGCCCATGCCGGCCACTACGCCGAGTACGACGGCCTCGACGTGCACGAGGAGGTCCGTGCCTGGCTGGACCGCTGGTACGGGCCGGAACTCGTCCACGGCATCGCGGCCGATTTCCCGGTGCACCGGTATTTCGGCCTTTCCGCGCTGGGTGCTGGTGCCTGTCCGGCAGGGCACCGGGTCACCGACCCGATGCTCTGGCTACTGGTGCGGTTCGGCGCCATCCGCACCTGGCGGGGTCGCCGGTGACGTCCGTTCGGTTTCTGCGCTACGTCGTCGCCGTCGTCCTGACCGGACCGGTGGCGGCCGTGGCCACCCTGGTGAGCGTGGTCGCCGGCGCGCGAGTGTTCGCCACGACCGTCCGCGCGTTTCTGGCCGCCGCTCGGAGGCGCCCGCGCGAACTCGCGCCAGGCGATCCGGCCGAACTCACATACTTGGCCGGGCCCGCGTTCCGGGACCATCGACAGCTCACCACCGACACGGCCAAAGCCGTCTACCAGCGCATGCTGCTGCTCGATGCCAACGCGGCCGACCGTTCGTTGCTGGGTCGGGTGTGGCTGGACCAGCCGGCCGATCCGGTGTGGCAGGCCCCGACGGCCGGCGCCGCATTCGGTGTCATCGTGGGCTTCGTGACGGTGTCTGCGCTCGGCGGCGCAAGCCTGTTGGCGGCGCTGGTGTTGCTGGGAGTGACCGCCGGCGTGGTTCGCGTGGTCGCCGCTACATCCTGGCTGTTGGAGACCGGCCTGCTGACCGTGCGCGGCATCACCGTCGAGTGCGGTATCTGCCACGAGCGCATGGCCCGGCCGGTCTTCGCCTGCCCGTGCGGAAACCGCCACCGGAACCTGATGCCCGATGCGCGCGGCACGTTCCACCACATCTGTCGGTGTGGACGCCGCCTGCCCACCCTGCTCATGCTGGGCAAACGGCGCCTGAATGCCCACTGTGGACATTGCGGCGCGCCGCTGCCCGGTCCGGTTCAGTCCGTGCCGACGTTTCACCTGCCCGTCGTGGGCGGCGTGGCGGCGGGCAAGTCGGTCTTCATGCTGGCCGCGATGTCCCGCCTGTACCAGGAACGCCATAATGCCCCGTTCATACCGGCGGATGCCAGCACGGCGCTGCGCCTTGAGGAGGGCCGGCGGTCGCTGCTGGACGGTGTGCTGCCGCCGCGAACTCCGCTCGGCCGGCCGGTCGCCTACACCGTCCGTCGGGGAGACAAGCAACTGCTGCACGTGTACGACGCGGCCGGCGAGATCCTGGAGCAGGCGCAGAACCTGGCCGTGGCCACGTTTCTCGGACTGAGCGACGGCATCGTCTTCGTCATCGACCCGTTCGCCCTGCCGGCCGTCCGGGACCGGGCCGACCCCAGCACCCTGCGGGACACCTGGCCGTCCGGCACCGACCCGAAGACGGTCCTCGACGGACTCGTCCAGAACCTCCAAGAGCACGGCGCCCGCCGGCCGCCGGTGGCCGTGGCCATCACCAAGGCCGACGCCCTGCTGGCCGTGCCCGGCGTGTGCCACCCGTACGCCGGCGTCCCGACCGACCGCGCGGCGAGGTCGGCCGCCGCCAGGAAGTGGCTGGTCGACCAGAACCACGCCGACGTGACCAACTCCCTCGACCGCCATTTCCCGAAGGTCGGGTACTTCACAGTCACCTACCACGACGCCACAGCGCCACCGGTGATCAACGACGACCCGGCCGCTCCCATTCTGTGGCTGCTCAACGGAGCCCCGATCTGAAGCAACCTGGTGTGCGTGAGCGTGT
>DATBCR010000578.1:0-14769 GCA_036270375.1 Pseudonocardiaceae bacterium
GGCGGACGACGGCATGATCGAGGCCGTCGAGCTGGCGGGTCACCAATTCGTGCTCGGCGTGCAGTGGCATCCCGAGGAGAACCACGACGACGACCGGCTGATCGCCGCACTCGTCAAGGCGGCACAGGAAAGCGCACGCCCATGAGCACAACGTTCACCGTCGTCAATCCGGCCACCGAGCAGGTCGTCGCCACCGTGCCGCTGACGAGCCTCGACGAGACCGACGCCGCCATCGCGCGGGCACACGCGGCCACCACGACCTGGCGGGCGGTCGCACCGGGCGACCGCGCCCTGCTGCTGCGCCGTTTCGCCGACGCCGTCACCGCCGACATCGACCGCTTGGCCGACATCGAGGTGCGCAACTCCGGCCACACCATCGGCAACGCCCGCTGGGAGGCCGAGAACGTAGCCAACGTCCTGAACTACTATTCGGCCGCTCCGGAACGCCTGTTCGGCCGACAGATCCCGGTGCCGGGCGGCGTGAATATCACGTTCGCCGAACCGCTCGGCGTCGTCGGGGTGATCGTGCCGTGGAACTTCCCGATGCCGATCGCGGCGTGGGGCCTGGCACCCGCACTCGCCGCCGGCAACACCGTGGTGCTCAAACCGGCCGAACTGACGCCACTGACCGGAATAAGACTCGCCGAATTGGCTCACCAGGCGGGCATCCCGACCGACGTCTTCCAGGTGCTGCCAGGCAAGGGATCGGTCGTCGGCAACCGGTTCGTCACGCATCCGTTGGTACGCAAGGTCGTGTTCACCGGATCGACCGAGGTCGGCAAGCAGATCGCAGCCGGCTGCGCGGACCAGGTGAAGCGGCTGACACTGGAAATGGGCGGCAAGAACGCCAATCTCGTGTTCGCAGACGCCGACCTGGCCAAGGCCGCCGCCACCGCACCGTACGGCGCGTTCGACAACGCGGGCCAGGACTGCTGTGCCCGCTCCCGGATCCTGGTGCAGCGCAGCGTGTTCGACCGTTTCATGGAATTGTTCGAACCGGCAGTGCGCGGCCTGCGGGTGACCGACCCGGCCGACCCGGACAGCGAGATGGGTCCGCTCATCTCGGCCGCGCAGCGCGACCGTGTCGCGTCCTATGTGGACGACAGCGCACCGGTCGCGTTCCGCGGCACCGCGCCGGATGGCCCCGGATTCTGGTTCCCGCCAACGGTTCTGGCACCGGTACCAGCGGGACACCGCACGACCACCGACGAGATCTTCGGCCCGGTCGTGACCGTCCAGACGTTCGAGGACGAAGCCGAGGCGATCGCGCTGGCCAACGACACCGACTACGGCCTGTCCGGCTCGATCTGGACCAGGGACGTCGGCCGGGCGCTGCGGGTGGCGCGTGGCGTGCAGGCCGGGAACCTGTCGGTCAACTCGCACTCGTCGGTCCGGTACTGGACGCCGTTCGGCGGGTTCAAGCAGTCCGGCCTCGGGCGGGAACTCGGGCCGGACGCGCTGGCCGCGTTCACCGAGACCAAGAACGTCTTCATCGACTCGGAGGACTGACCGACATGACGAAGCCGGTTGTGGCTGGACGGCTGGACGGGCGGGTCGCCGTGGTCACCGGTGGTGGCAGCGGCATCGGCCTCGCCTCGGTGCGCCGGATGGCCGGCGAGGGGGCCCGGATCGTGGTCGCGGACATCGACGCGACCAGCGGCGAGGCGGCCGCGAAGGAGGTCGACGGCCTGTACGTGCGCACCGACGTGACCAGCGAGGACGATGTCCGCGCCCTGTTCGACGCGGCGCACGAAACCTATGGCGCGGTGGACATCGCGTTCAACAACGCCGGCATCTCCCCACCCGACGACGACTCGATCCTGACCACCGGACTGGACGCCTGGCAACGCGTCCAGCAGGTCAACCTGACGTCGGTGTTCCTGTGCAGCAAGTACGCCATCGAACACATGCGGGCGGGCGGGCGCGGCTCGGTGATCAACACGGCGTCGTTCGTCGCGGTGCTGGGCGCGGCGACGTCGCAGATCTCCTACACCGCGTCCAAGGGCGGTGTGCTGGCGATGAGCCGGGAGCTGGGCGTGCAGTTCGCCCGGGAGGGCATCCGGGTGAACGCACTGTGCCCCGGACCGGTGAACACGCCGCTGCTGGCCGAACTGTTCGCCAAGGACCCGGAACGGGCCGCCCGGCGCCTGGTGCACATTCCGGTCGGCCGGTTCGCCGAGCCGGCCGAGATCGCCGCCGCGGTGGCGTTCCTTGCCAGCGACGACGCCTCGTTCATCACCGCGTCGACCTTCCTGGTGGACGGCGGCATCTCCGGTGCGTACGTGACACCGCTGTGACCGCCGATCCCGATCTCGGCAACGTCGACGACGCGTTGTTCCGGCCGGTCCGCGCGGGCAACGCCTTCGAGGAGACCGTCGAACGGCTGCTCAAGGCGATCAAGCTGGGAGTGGTGGCGGTCGGCGAGCGGCTGCCGGCGGAACGGGAGCTGGCCGCCCGGCTCGGCGTGGCACGGGTGACCCTGCGGGAGGCCATCCACGCCCTCGCCGACGCCGGTTACGTGGCGTCCCGGCGCGGCAGGTACGGCGGCACGTTCGTCACCGAGCCGCACCCGATCCGTACCGTCGGGCATCCGGCCGCGGTTGCCCGGCGCCTGCGCGAGAGCGTCGACGACACGCTGACCGTCCGGTACGTCGTGGAGACCGGGGCCGCCGAGGTGGCCGCGCGCCGCACCCTCACCCCCGGCCAGCGCCGGCACCTGGCCGACCGGCTGGCCGAAACGACGTGCGCGGATCTGGTCGAGTACCGGCGCAAGGACTCCCGGCTGCACCTGGCCATCGCGGAGGTGACCGGCTCGGCGTCGCTGACCACCGCACTGGCCGACGTGCGGATGCGGATCAACGAGCTGCTGGACGAGATCCCGCTGCTGCCCCGCAATCTCGGCCACTCCAACGCGCAGCACGAGGTGATCGTCGCGGCGATCCTCGGCGGCGACCCGACGGCCGCCCGGCAGGCGATGGCCGAACACCTCGAAGGCACATCGGCTCTGCTACGCGGCTTCCTCAGCCCCTAGCTCAGCGCGTGCTCTCGGCCGGTTCTGGTTCCTCGGTGGGCTCAGCCGTAGCCAGCACCGGCGGCAACGCGGTGTGCACGTCACCGGTCAGCGTGACCCCCACTGCCGGCCGCGAGAACCGCAGGCCGAGCGGGTCGAACTTGACCATCGACACGCCGGCCAGGATCGCCGCGAGGACCACCCACACCATGTGCCCGAGGTCGCCCATCGCGCCCTCGCCGTTGGGGTAGTAGACCAGCAGGATCAGCACGGCCAGCCCGGCGAAGAACGCCATCCAGGACCGTTTCCACGGCGTGGCACCGAAAACCGCCAGCCCCCACGTGAGGTACCAGGGCAGCGTCGGCGGCGCGAGCACGGCCACCGCCAGCATTACGACCGCCATCCGCCGCACGGCCGCCACACCGCCCTCGCGCGCACGCCACCACTGCACGACCATGAAGACCAGCAGGACGGCGACCGCGACGAACCGGAACATGTCGTCGAACGGCTGCTCCTGCACGTCGCCGAACCAGCCGACGATGCTGTGCGTCAGCTCGCCGAGCCCGGTTGGCAGGTTGACCCAGTTCACGATCAGCGTCGGCGCCTGCAGCGCGCCGATCCACCCGAAGTTGACCTTGGCCGCCGCCATGCAGACCGCGAACACCAACCCGAACACGCCGATGCTCGCCGCCGCCGCGCGCACGAACCGGCGCCGCAGCGTGCCTTCCAGCCGCCCGGCCCACACCCACACCAGGAACGGCAGCGCGACACCGGCCGTCGCCTTGACCGCCATGCCCATGGTGACGAGCGCGATACCGGCGGCGTGTTTTCGGTCCAGCACCAGCAGCACGCCCATCGCCAGCAGCCCGACCATCAACAGGTCGTTGTGCGGGCCGCCGACCAGGTGGATCACCGTCATCGGGCTGGCAACCATCAGCCACAGCGCCACCGACAGCCGACCACCGAGGTGCCGGACAAGGCCGGGCAGCGCTAGCACGAGCAGCGCGAGGCCGATCATCAGCACGAGGCGCATCAGGATCACGCCGACGATCAGGTGCTCGCCGACGATCCACGACACACCCTTGGCCAGCAGGATGAACAGCGGCCCGTACGGCGCGGGGGTGGCCGACCAGAACGGGTGCACGTTGGCCGAGATGGCGTCGCCGAGCGCGTTCGGGCCGACCGTGTACGGATTGAAGCCGCGCAGCGACAGTTCACCTTGGCCGAGATACGAGAACACGTCCCGGGTGAACGTGGGCGGCGCGACGATCATCGGCGCGACCCAGGACAGCCCGGCGACCAGCACACCGCGCGCGGCCACGGTCTTGGCGATGATGGCGCGGCCGAGCCGGATCCACGCCCACACCAGCAGTCCGACCCCGATGTACAGCAGGGCCTGCGCAAGCTGCTGGCCGTGGCCGTAGCGGATCCAGGAGAACGGGCCGTTGCCGAGCACCGGGTCCTGGACCAGGTCGCCACCGGCGCCGAGCGAGCCGAGCAGGATGGCGATCGAACCGGCCGTGCCCTGCAGCAGCGTGCGTCGCGACAGCCCGGACGCCGGGCGGGCACCGGACGTCGACACATCGTCCGTATCCGTTGGCGGGTCGGCGGCCGACCGCGGGCCGTTCGCCACGTGGGTCAGTTGGGTATCGGCCATAACCCATTCATGGTCGCATGTCGCCGGTTCGGCCCGGTGCCGGGCCGGGGTTAGCCATCGGGACGTAACCGAGCCGTCACGGTAACCGGACATTTCGCCCGGCAATCATGATCAACCGGAAAGACCCCGTCCGAATTCCGGGATCGCCGGGACGCGCCGAGGAGACAACGCGGCGTCGAATTCGAAAGGCGATACCCTGACGGCACCCGGCACGGCGTATCCCCCACAATTGCCGCACCGGAAACCATAAGCACATGAGGGCCGCGAACACGCGCCTTCAACACATCGGGAAACGGAGTACCCAAGTGGCCGCACGGACCGTCGTCCATCTCGTTGACGACGTCGACGGAGGCGAGGCGGACGAGACCGTCACCTTCTCGCTCGACGGCGTCGACTACGCGATCGACCTCTCGAATGCCAATGCCGACGGGCTCCGCAAGGCGCTCACCGAGTTCGTCGGCGCCGCCCGCCGCACCAGCGGCCGGTCATCCGCCAAGAGCGCCACGGGCCGCACCCAGCTGAAGCCCGGCGGCGACCGCGCACAGAACCAGGCCATTCGGGAATGGGCCCGCCGCAACGGGCACCAGGTTTCCGAGCGGGGCCGCATTCCGGCCGAACTGATCGCCCAGTTCCAGCAGGCTAACGGCGTCTGAAAAGACTGAGGCCCGGTGCCGGACGAATTTTTCGTCGGCACCGGGCCTCGGTGTTGCCTAAACGCCTCGGTCTTGCCTAAACCTCAGCCGACGACGGAGATGCCCATCGAGCGGGCCGAGCCCGCGACGACCTTGATGGCCGCCTCGATGTCCTGCGCGTTCAGGTCGACCAGCTTGCGCTCGGCGATCGACCGGAGCTGGTCGCGAGTGATCGTCCCGCCCGACTTGTGTCCCGGGGTGTCCGAGCCGGACTTCAGGCCCAGTTCCTTGCGGATCAGGAAGCTGGTCGGCGGGGTCTTGTACCGCAGGTCGTAGCTGCGGTCGTCGAACACGGTCACGACGACGGGCACGATGTCGCCCCGGTTCGCTGAGGTCGCCTCGTCGTACTCGACCTTGACGTTGCGAGTGTTGACGCCGGTCGGGCCGAGCATCTTGCCCAGATCGACCATGGCGGCGTTGCCCGCCTCAAGTTCGAGGGTCGCCTCGAACGTCTTCTTCCTCTTCGGAGGCATGCGGACCTCTGTATCCCATCGTCACGGCGGCTTTTCAAAGAAGCCCGCTACCCGTTGGATTGGATATCGGCGATATCCGGGCGGGGCACAATGCTTCTGACTTAGTGTAGCCGACCGGCCGGGGGCAACAGACACGGTCCCCCGGCCCCGGAATCGCGCGTGTTCGCGCAGGTCAGCGGGTTGTGCCACAGGTCACGAGCAACCTCGTCACCCGTTCGGGCGTCCTTGCGGGTAGTGCCGTGGCATCGTCATGCCGGGGCAAACCGCACCGACCGGACTGTTGTGGCGAAGGGAGCACGGAGTGGACGACTGGGCGCGCGGCCGGCTGACCGGCGACCTTGAGCCCGACGTGACCCAGCCCCAGCCTGTCGCACAACCGGTGCACATGCCCGAGGATCGTTCGTCGGACGCCGATCGAACCGTGGTCGTCGACCGGTCGTCATCCCGCACCCGAGGTCGACGTGTCGGTGTCGGCGCCGGGCGGACCGTGCTGGCTCTGCTGTCCGTGCTGGCCCTCGCCGGCACCGGCTACGCGTGGACCACGCTGCAGAAGGCGCAGAACGGCATGGTCACCGCGGACGTGCTGGACAAGGGCGCGACGAGCGCCGCGGGCAAACCGGCCGATGGCTCGATGGACATCCTGCTGGTCGGCATGGACAGCCGCAACGACGCCAAGGGCCACCCGCTGCCCGCCGACCAGCTGGCACAACTGCACGCCGGCCCGGACAGCGGCGAGCTGAACACCGACACCATGATCCTGATCCACATCCCCAACGGCGGCGGCCAGGCCATGGGGATCTCGATCCCGCGCGACTCGTGGGTCAAGATCCCCGGCTACGGCACCAACAAGATCAACTCCGCGTACGGCTTCGCCAAGGGCACCGCCCTGCAGAAGCTCAAGGCGCAGGGGACGACCGACCCGGCCCAGCTGGACGTGCAGTCCAACGAGGCCGGCGCCCGGGAGGCCATCCAGACCGTCGAGCAGCTCACCGGCGTCGGCATCGACCACTACGCGGCCGTGAACCTGATGGGCTTCGACCAGATCTCCAACGCCATCGGCGGCGTGCCGGTGTGCCTCAACCACGCGGTGAACGACTCGCACTGGTCCGGCGCGGTGTTCCCGAAAGGCGACTTCAGCGTGTCGGGTCTCCAGGCGCTGGAGTTCGTGCGGCAGCGGCACAACATTCCCGGCGGCAGCACCGATCTTGAGCGGGAGCAGCGGCAGCAGGCGTTCCTGGCCAGCATGGCGCACAAGGTGCTGTCGTCCGGCGTGCTGACCAGCCCCGGCACGCTGAACAGCCTGATCGGCGCGATCCAGGGCGCGGTCACTATCGACAACCACTGGAACCTGATCGACTTCGCCCAGGAGATGTCCGGCATGACGTCGGGCAACATCAAGTTCCAGACCATGCCGGTGGTCAACATCGACTACTACCCCTACGGCAAGGGCCTGAACAAGCCGAGCGCGGTCGAGGTGGACCCGCAGGCGGTGACCGCGTTCGTGCACGGCGTGACGGGCATCCCGGCCACCGCGCCGACGAACGTGGCCGGCACCCAGACCACGCCCGCACCACCCTCGGGCTCGTCGAACGCCGCGATCACGGTGGACGTGACCAACGCGTCCGGGGCGACGAAACTGGCGTCGACCGTGCAGTCGGTGCTGGTCGGCAAGGGATTCGGCAAGGGCACCACCGGGGACGCCACGCACAGGGCCACGTCCGTGCTGTACTACCCAGCCGGTCAGGAGACCAACGCACAGGCCGTGGCCGGGGCGCTGACCGGCCAGTTCACCCTCGCGGAGGGGTCGAGCGTGCCGGCCGGCCACGTCTGGGTGTACGTCGGCCGGAACTTCAACGTCGCCGACAACCCGATCCCCGCGAACGGGGCACCGGTGGCCCCGGCCCCGGGCACCGCTGCGGGCACCGCCGCCACCACCACGGCGCCGACGCCGCCCCAGGGCGGCACCCAGCCGATCAGCGACGCCGGCAACGGCCCGCCCTGCGTCAACTGACCCCCCTTCGTACACCCATTCGGGTGAAGTGGGTCACAGGCTTGCCCTAGTCACGTCAGAACTCCCCCCTTACATACTCACAAGTAAAACAAGCGCGTCGGGCCGACGGTCCGACGTCCAAGGGCGGAGGCACGGCTGTGCGCATCGACGCTGCGAGTTACCAGCGGGTCCTTGGCGACGAGCTACGCCGCGTGCGCAAACAGCGCGGCTGGACGCGCAAGGAGCTGCGCCACCATCTCGACGCCGAGATCTCGTTGCAGACCCTGGCCACGTACGAGTTGGGCACACGGCAGTGCTCGGTGGTGCGGCTGGCCGAACTGTGCGTCGCCCTCGACGTGCTGCCACACGACGTACTCGCGCGGGTCCACGACCGGGTGTTCAGCAACGAACGCCCAGGCCACATCCGGGTCAACCTGGCCAGGGTCGCCGGCGACAGCCAACCGGAACTGCTGCCACTGCGGAGATGGGCGACCGACCGTCTGCATCAGGCCCCGATCGGCCAGCCCACCGAGGTCCACCTCGATCTGGGCGCACTCGAACAGATGGCTGAGCTGTGCGGCATCGACACGGTGGAGCTGATCGGCCGGCTGCGTGCCCTCAACAACGTCCCGTAACGCCGACCCCAACAACCCTTACCGCGCAGCCGAATTCGCCTTTGTCGCGACCGCGGCGCCGTTCACCACAGCGCCGTTGATCGCGGGCCGCCGGCCGGCGAGCAGTTCGAAGTCGGCCGGGTTCACCTTCCGGGTGTCCATCCAGTACCGCCACGTGAAGCCCGGCCAGATGGTCCGGTTCACGCCCTTCGCGTCCAGGTACCAGCTCGTGCAGCCGCCCTGTGTCCACACGCCACGGACGAGCTTGCGCTGGATCTCGGTGTTGAACTCGTCCTGCACGCCTGGTCGCACGTCGATCGCCTTGGCGCGGTTGCGGTCCACGAGGCTGATGGCGTCCGCGACGTACCGGATCTGGGACTCGATCATGAAGACCACCGAGTTGTGGCCGAGCCCGGTGTTCGGGCCGAGCAGGAAGAACAGGTTCGGGAAGCCGGACACCGTGATGCCGAGGTGCGTCCGCATCCCATCGGCGGCCCACTCCTTGCCGAGGTTGCGGCCGTCCCGCCCGACGATGTCCAGGTTGTCGAACGCGTCCGTGACGTGGAACCCGGTGCCGAAGATGATCGCGTCCACCTCGCGCTCGATGCCGTCGCCGGCGACCACGCTGTGCGGACGGATCTCGGTGACGCCCTCGGTCACGAGTTCGACGTTCTCCCGTGCCAGCGCCGGGTAGTAGTCGTTGGACACCAGCACCCGCTTGCAGCCCATCCGGTAGTCCGGGATCAGCTTGCGGCGCAACGCCTTGTCCTTGACGTGCTTGCCGATGTGCCGCTTCGCGATCGCCTCCGCGGCCTGCAACAGCTTCGGGTGCCCGTTGAAGCCGACCGCCCGCACCTCGAGCAGCCAGTAGATGAGGTTGCGGTAGAGCCGTTGCGCGCCCGGCACGAACTTGAACAGCGTGCGGGTCCACGGCGGCATCGGGTAGTCGGGTTTGGGCATCACCCACGGCGCGGTGCGCTGGAACAGATGCACCTGCGCGACATCCTGCGCGATCTGCGGCACGAACTGGATCGCGCTCGCGCCGGTGCCGACAACGGCGACCCGCTTGCCGCGCAGGTCGTAGTCGTGATTCCAGTTGGCGGAGTGGAACTTCGGGCCTTCGAACGTGTCGATCCCCGGCAGGTTCGGCACGTTCGGGATGTGCAGCGCACCAACGCCGGACACCAGGAACTGACCGGTGAACTCGTCCCCCGCCTTGCTCCGCACGTGCCAGACCTGGTTCTCGGCGTCCCACCGCGCGGCGACCATCTCCTGGCCGAACCGGATGTGCCGGCGCAGGTCGTAGCGGTCGGCCACCTTGCGCAGGTAGTCCCAGATCTCCGGCTGCGACGGGAAGGACCGGGTCCAGTTCGGATTCTGCTCGAAGGAGAACGAGTACATGTGCGACTGGATGTCGCACGCGCAGCCCGGGTAGGAGTTGTCCCGCCACGTGCCGCCGACGTCCTGCGCCTTCTCCAGCACGACGTAGTCGTCGATGCCGGCCTTGGAGAGCTGGATCGCCATGCCCAGCCCGGAGAATCCGGTGCCGACGATGATCACCCGCACGTCGTTGCCCATGTCGTCATCCTTCGTGGTCCCGTTCCACAAGCTACCGGCCCGTAGCTTACCAGCGGTAGGTTACTTGCGGTAGACTCTCTCTGTGGCCATGCGCAGCCTGCCCGACCCGACCAACGGCGAGCCGACCCGCAAACGCCGGATGCCGCGTGCCGACCGCGAACGCCAGATGATGGCGGTCGCCGAGCAGGTGTTCGCCGAGCGCGGCTACGTCGCCGCGTCCATGGACGAGATCGCGGACCGCGTCGGCGTCTCCAAACCCATGCTGTACGAGTACTTCGGCTCCAAGGAGGGCCTGCTGGTCGCGTGCATCCGGCTGGCACGGGCGGAACTGCTCCAGGTCACGTCCGACGCGTGCGTCCGGCCGGACACGCCGGAACAGATGTTGCGCCAGGGCCTGATCGCGTACTTCCGGTTCATCACGGAGCACCAGAAGTCCTGGGCGCTGCTGCGCAGCGAAGCCGCGGTGGTCGGCCCGTCCGCGGCCGGCGAGATCGAGGCCGTCCGGCAGCAGCAGACCGACCTGATCAGCAGCACGATGGCGCTCTACGCACCGGCGCCACTGGACACCGCCCCCGTCGCCGAGGTGATCGTGGGCGGCTGCGAACGGCTCGCGCTGTGGTGCGAGCGCAACCAGGACGTCACCCCGGAACAGGCCGCCGAACTGGTGATGCAGCTGATCTGGTTCGGCATCGCCGCCGTCGTGCCGGACACACCGTCACCCGGTCGGGGATAGATCCGGCCGACGCCGCAGGACACTGCCGCATCGCGCTGCCGTGCCGTGGCCGGCGACCTAGGGTCAGGTGAACACCAGCCTGACCAGATACCAGGGGTCGCAGGGAGGCTCGATGTCCGCCAGCACAACCGATGTCGGTCCGGCGAAGGCGAACGGGCCAACGGGGGCAACCAGTCGGCACCGGCGACCGGACCCGTCGCCGACCTCCGGCGGCGGCCCGCCCGAGGTCAGCCGGCAGCGGATGAACGCCGTGTTCGGGGCGGTCGCGCTCGGCATGCTGCTCGCGGCGCTCGACCAGACGATCGTGTCCACGGCCCTGCCCACCATCGTCGGCGATCTCGGCGGCGCGGGTCACCTGTCGTGGGTGGTCACTGGCTATCTGTTGGCCGAGACCGTGTCCACGGCGCTGGTCGGCAAGTTCGGCGACGTGTTCGGGCGCAAGCGGATGTTCCTGCTCAGCGTGCTGGTGTTCCTCTGCGGCTCGTTCCTGTGCGGGTTCGCCAACAGCATGACGTGGCTGATCACGTCCCGGGCGGTGCAGGGACTCGGCGCCGGCGGGCTGATGGTGACGGCCTCGGCGCTGATCGCGGACGTGATCCCGCTGCGCGAACGGGGTCGCTACCAGGGCGCGCTCGGCTCGGTTTTCGGTGTGGTCACGGTGATCGGGCCGCTGCTCGGCGGCCTGTTCGTGGATCATCTTTCGTGGCGGTGGGCGTTCTACGTGAACATCCCGGTCGGTGTCGTCGTGATCGCCGTTGCCGTGCCGGCCATTCCGGCCGTGCGGGCCGCGCTCAAGCCGGTCGTGGACTACCTGGGCATCATCCTGATCACGCTCGGCGCGAGCGGCCTGACCCTGGTGACCAGTTGGGGCGGCACGACGTATCCGTGGCTGTCGCCGACGATCATCTGGATGGCCGCCGGATCCGTTGTGGCGCTTGTGTTGTTCGTGCTGGTGGAACGGCGGGCGGCTGAGCCGGTGCTGCCGATCCGGCTGTTCGGCAACCCGGTGTTCGCGGTGGCCGGGCCGCTCAGTTTCATCGTCGGTTTCGCGATGCTCGGCGGGATCACGTTCCTGCCGACGTATCTGCAGTACGTGCAGGGGACGACGGCGACCGCGTCCGGCATCCGGATGCTGCCGATGGTGCTCGGCCTGCTGATCGCGGCGATCGGCAGCGGCAACGCGGTGAGCCGGACCGGGCACTACCGGGTGTTCCCGATCGTCGGCTCGGTCGGCATGGTCGCCGGACTGTACCTGTTGTCGCGGATGGACGAGCACACCGGGTTCTGGCTGATGTCGGCGTACATGTTCGTGCTCGGCGTCGGGGTCGGGCTTGCCATGCAGGTGCTGGTGATCGCGGTGCAGAACACGGTCGACTACGCCGATCTCGGCGTCGCCACATCGGGTGTCACGTTCATGCGGACGATCGGCAGCTCGTTCGGCGTGGCGGTGTTCGGCAGTGTCTATTCCGGGCAACTCACCGGCAAGGTAGCGGCGGCCCTGACCAGCCATCCGCTGCCGGCCAGCGTCGATCCGAGGGCGGTGCAGAGTCCGGCCGCGCTGCACCGCCTGCCGGCCGCGGTCGCTTCGCCGGTGGTGCACGCATACGCCCAGTCGTTGCACGTGGTGTTCCTGGCCGGCGTGCCGGTCGCGCTGGCGGCGTTCGTACTGTCGCTGTTCCTCAGGGAAGTCCCGCTGCGCGGCACGGCGCGGGCCGCCGCGACCGACCTCGGTGACGGCTTCGCGATGCCCGAGCCGTCCGACGCCGAGGAGGGTCTGGCGCGGGCGCTCGGCCTGCTGTTGCGCAAGGAGCGCAAGCAGATGAGCAAGGCGGTGCTGGCTCGCGCGGATTCACCGCTGAACGAGGCCGAGGCGTGGTGCGTGGTCCGGACGCGCCTGCACGAACGCCGACACGGCACGGCATCGGTGGAGACGATCGCGGACGACGTGCGGGTGCCGGCAGCGGTGCTGCGTCCAGCGTTCGACAACGCCATCACAGCCGGTTACCTGACCGAGGCGGTGGATGGCCTGCGTCTCACCGACAAGGGTGAACAGGAGTTCGGCGCACTCGCGGCCGCGTGGCAGGAGTGGGTGACCGAACGGCTCGCCGACTGGAACCCGGGCGTCGAGGTGGACCTACCAGCGGCGATGGCCCGCGTGGCCCGCCAGTTGTTCGACGAGCAGCCATCCGATCGGGTGCCGATCGGCGCACGGTGACGTCGAGCACCTGCGCCGATCGGGTCGGACGCGTCATGCATGCTGGGAAGTGGGGTCGTACAAGCGGGTACCGCGGACTGCCGGGAGGGGACCATGCACGTACCGATCACGGTGAACTACACGCCCGACGGGGAGGACTGGACCGTCACGGTCGCCGTCACCGGGGAGGACGAGGCGCATCGTGCGACCGCACCAGGCCTGATAGCGGCACGGGTACAGGCTGACCAGCTGGCGGCCCAGATCGAGCCCGACGACGACCAGCGGCGCGTCGTCCACCTGTTGGACGGAGACGCGTACGCGTTCACCACCAGCTACCTGCACGCCAGGCTGGGCCTCACCGAGTCACCCACGCACGCCCCACCCCCGCCGACAACGTCAACCGATCAGGTGATCAATGGCCCGGAGTCTCCCGCACCCCCGTGGCCGGATGCCACCGTGGAGGGTGCGGAAAACCCCTGACCACGTCACGGACCAGCGATGACGGACGGTTACCGGTCCCGCCGTGGTCTGGTCAGCGCGACGGCCGTTGCCACATAAGATGTTCCAGCCAGGTGAACGGCCAGAACGGTGAGGCGGCGTGTGACAGCAGCACAAGAGGGAGTCCAACCGCGGACATTGCCCCGTGGACGCCCAAGAGACGCAACCCGCGATGAGGCGCTACGCGCGGCCGCACTGACGGTGCTCGCGGACGTCGGCTACCGAGCACTGACCATGGATGCGGTAGCGGCGACCGCAAGGGCCGGCAAGGCAACGATCTATCGGAGGTGGGACTCCAAACTGGACCTGGTGATCGACTCGTGCAACCAGTTGGTCAGCAGAAGCATCCCGGCCCCCAACACGGGTTCACTGGCCGGCGACCTACGCGAGTTCTTGCTGGCGTTCGCGACGTTCCTGTCCGGCCCAGCGGGCAAAGCGGCCCAGGCACTGGTCGGCGAACTACCCCACGAGCCGGAACTGGCGGACGCATTCCGAAAGAGTTTCCTGAGATCCCAACGGGATGTGCTGAGAGCAGTCCTGGAGCGAGCCGGCACCAGAGGCGAACTGTCCGACACAGCCCCCCAGGCGATGGCCGTCGAGTTGGCCGGCGCAGCACTGACATACCGTCTGATGCTGACCGGAGACCCACTGGACGCACCCTTCGTGGACCGACTGGTGGACCAGATCCTGATCCCGCTACTACGAGCCCCCACGGCCTGAGGAGTCAGCGAAACAACTTGCGGATCAGCAGCAGAACGACAAGCACCCCAACCCCGATCAGCGGGTAGCGAACCTTGGGCTGAGCAAGCGTGGACCCGACGTTCGACTTGGCGGTATCCACCAGCCGCTGCGGGTTGGCCTTTGTACCAAGCTGATCAAGGGTGACCGCCAGCGCATCACGCGCCTGCTCAATCTCCCGCTGAATGGTGTCGGGATCGCGAGCCACAGGTACCTCCTAGGTCAGCCGTCCTACGCCCGACCACGGTAGATCACCGCAGCGCCGACCGCCGCCCCGGACCCCTCCCAGCCCCGCAACCACCAGGTGGACCGGCCGGTAGGCTAACTCCCAGGCCACGCCGGAACAGGCGAGACCAGGGGGCCGTAGCCCAACAGGCAGAGGCACTGGATTTAGGTTCCAGCCAGTGAGGGTTCGACTCCCTTCGGCCCCACAAACTTGTGCATGCACGAACACTTCGCATTTTGGACAGCTACCAGCGGAGTTGTCCAGTTCGTTACAAACAACAGCTCTGGTCGCCCCTGGTCGAGTCCACCGAACTGGCGGCGCCATCAACAGTTGGCGTGCATCGTGGCCGACGCATGCCAGTCGTCG
>DATBCR010000579.1:0-2457 GCA_036270375.1 Pseudonocardiaceae bacterium
TGCCGTAGAAGTCGGCACGCACGCCGAGCACCACACGGGTCCTGCTGTTGGCGGCACCGGCCGCCGCGAGTACGGCGGCGATGAAATGACCCCGTTCGACACCGTCCCGGCAGAGCGTGAATGCCTCCTCGAACTGGTCAACCACCAGCACCAGCCGCGCCGAGTCCGGACGTTCGGCGAGCACCTGGCGGACGGCCAGATCCAGGTGCCGCGGATCGGCGTTCAGGTCGGCAAGCACCGTGCCGGCCGGCATGCCAAGCAGACGGGCCAGTTGAGCGGCGCATTCGACCATCGGCTGCTCGCCCGGCGTCATCAGCAGCACCGGCCACTCGCCGTGCTGCCGGTCGGACAGCCGAGGAATGAGCCCGGCCCGCAGAATCGACGACTTGCCACTGCCGGACGGTCCGAACACGGTAGTTACCGGCCGCTGTGCCACCCGGTCGGCCAACTCGTCGACCAGTCGTTCCCGCCCGAAGAAACGGTCGGCGTCCGCGGGCTGAAACGTGGCCAGCCCGACATACGGTGACGGTGCCGATTCCTTGGGATCCGGCAGTTGGGCGGCGGCCAGTTCCCCCGCCGCCGACCGCCATCGGGCCGCCCATTCGGTCGGATCCGCACCGCACGCCCGAACGTAGGCCAGGGTGACCGGCAGGCTGGGCAGCTTGCGCCCGGCGGCCGCCTCGGACAACGTCGCGGTCGAGAAGTGCGCACGGCGGGCCAGTTCCCGGTACGCCGGTGTGCCGGCCCCCTCGCGCACCGCGCGCAGGTCGGCGGCGAATCGCGACATCACACCGTCATCGGGATCCAACGGACGTTCAGGCCTTGCAACCAATGATCATCTCCCCTTGACCCAGCGTGGCACCGATCGTGGCCCACCAACCAGATCAAGCGAAAGCCTTTGATGACCGGACATTGTTTGTTCAGCACCACACTGCGAAGCTGAACAACCGTCAGCTCAGTAGATGTCGTTTGTCAGCAGTGCCGTCAGCTCGTGTTCGACATCGACCGCGAGGTGCTCGGCGCCGACGGCGACCATCTCGTAGCTGGCGGCAAGGAACTCGGCCAGCGGCCCCGCGTCGGTGGCCAGCACCGCGTAGCCGTCCGGGCTGCGCAGCTCGAAGATGATCGTGTGCAGGTTGTCGTCGGCCGGCCCGATCCGGATGTCGCCCTCGCCCGCCTCGGCGATCATGCCCTCGATCAACAGGTCCCGGGAGAAGTCCCACTCGACGGAGCTGTCCGGGCTGGCATGGAACGTCGCGATGACGGCGTACGGCTGGTCACGGCTGTAGCGAAGCTCCACGACCACCTCGATGCCGCCCCGGCTGCCGAGCATGCGGAACGTGTGCGTTCGGCTGACGCTGCTTGGCTTGGCGTTCATGGTGCTCTCCTCGTGCCGTACGGTGCCTCTACGGACAAGACGCGGGAACGCGGCTGGCGATTCATATTGTGATCCAGCACACATCAGCAGAGCGCCAGTCCTGGCGTCGCTAGGCTTGACGGCCGCCCTCATCACGGGCACGAGCCCGCCCAGGGCGGGCCCACGGCGTAGCCGTCAGTGCGGTTCGGTACCCCACACGAGTTGACCGCTCACGTACACGGTGACCACTGTTGAGTCCACATAGGACGTTGATGTACCGTAACTGTAGTCGTTGGCCTGGTTGAACATCGACCAGTCGGTCTTGTTGATCCGGTTCTGGATGTCACCGGTGCTCGCGCCCGATGCCAGCGCGCTCGTACCAGCGGTGAACCCGACCTCGAGGTAGTGGTCCGCCCCGGTCACCGGCGTGGCCAACGCGACCACCTTCTGCGTCAGGTTTCCGCACGAGACCGCGGCATAGTCGCAGTTCGTGGTGAACGTGTTCGCCCCGCCGTCGGCGGTGAACCAGTACCGGATGGTCACGTTCGCCAGCGACTGGGCCGTGTTACCCGTGTTCACCAGGTTCAGGCCCGGCTTGACCTGGTTGTCGGTGACGTTGGTGTCGTTGTTCTTGTACTGCACCTTCAGGCCGCCGTTCGGTGGCGGATTCGCCGGCGTGGTCACCGTGACCGCACCGGACGCCGTCCCGCTCAGCCCGGTGGCATCCCGCGCCACCACATCGAAAACGTACGTGGTGCCGGCCGCCAGACCGGTGACCGTCGAGGTAGTCGTGGTGCTGGCGGCCACCTTGGTCCGCGTCGACCCGTTCTCCGTGAACACGTCGTAGCCGGCGATCGGGTTGCTGCCCGGCGTGGCCGCCGTCCAGGCGAGGGTCACCCCGGACGCGGTCACGTTCGACGCGGTCGGCGTGCCGGGTGTACCGGGCGGGGTGGGCTGGCCGCTACCGGTCGGCGTGGTGAAGGTGACCGCTGCCGACGGCGGCGATGTCTTGCCGGCCGAGTCGATGGCCACCACGTCGTAGCTGTAGGACGTGCCCGGCGTCAGGCCGGTCAGCGCGAACGAGGTGCCGGTCGTCGTGG
>DATBCR010000580.1:0-4815 GCA_036270375.1 Pseudonocardiaceae bacterium
CACGTACCCGATGCCAGCGTCAACCCGACCGAGACCAGCGAGTTCGCCGGCCCGGTTGACTTCGCCGACTACGAAGACCCGCAGGTCACCGGCCTGGAGCTGGTGTCGACAGGTGACCTGGCACTGTCCGACCGCGCCGCGCTGCGCCGTGTCGCCGGGCTGTCCACCGAACTCACCGACATCACCGAGGTCGAGTACCGCAGGCTCCGCCTGGAACGGGTGGTGCTGGTCGGCGTGTGGACGCAGGGCACCGTCGAGGAGGCCGAGGCGTCCCTCGTCGAACTGGCGCGGCTCGCCGAGACGGCTGGCTCCCAGGTACTCGAAGGGCTGATCCAGCGCCGCAGCCGCCCGGACGCGGCCACCTACATCGGTTCCGGCAAGGCACAGGAGCTCGCCGGGATCGTCACCACGGCCGGCGCGGACACGGTGATCTGCGACGGCGAGCTCTCACCCGGCCAGCTACGCCAGCTGGAGGGCCGGCTCAAGGTCAAGGTGATCGACCGGACCGCGCTGATCCTGGACATCTTCGCCCAGCACGCCAGCTCCAAGGAGGGCAAGGCGCAGGTCGAGCTCGCACAATTGAGCTACCTGCTGCCACGGCTGCGCGGCTGGGGTGACGCGTTGTCCCGGCAGGCCGGTGGCCGGGCCGGTGGCGGCAACGGCGGCGTCGGGCTACGTGGTCCCGGTGAGACGAAGCTGGAGACCGACCGCAGGGGCATCAACAAGCGGATGGCCAAGCTGCGCCGGCAGATCGCCGGCATGGACCAGATCCGGGCGACCAAGCGCGGCCGCCGGGTCGCCAACGAGGTGCCGAGCGTCGCTATCGCCGGCTACACCAACGCCGGCAAGTCCAGCCTGCTCAACGCCATCACCGGTGCCGGGGTGCTGGTCGAGGACGCACTGTTCGCCACCCTCGACCCGACCACCCGCCGCAGCCAGACCCCGGACGGCCTGACGTACACGTTGACCGACACGGTCGGTTTCGTGCGGCACCTGCCGCACCAGCTGGTCGAGGCGTTCCGGTCCACGCTGGAGGAGGTGGCCGACGCCGATCTCGTGCTGCATGTCGTCGACGCGTCCGACCCGATGCCGGAGGGCCAGGTCGCCGCGGTACGCGAGGTGCTCGCCGAGATCATCGAGGAGCGCGGCGCGGCCATGCCACCGGAGCTGCTCGTGGTGAACAAGGTGGACGCGGCCGACCCGTTCACGCTGGCCCGGCTGCGCAACCTGATGCCGGGCGCGGTGTTCGTGTCGGCACGCAACGGCACCGGGCTGACCGCACTACGCGAGCGGATCGCGGCGAGCCTGCCGCACCCGTCTGTCGCCGTCGACGTGCTGGTGCCGTTCACAAGGGCGGACCTGGTGGCACGGGTACACGCCGAGGGTGAGGTCACCACGAAGGAGCACACCGAGCACGGCACCCGGTTGCGCGCCCGGGTCTACCCGGACCTGGCCGCGGTGCTCGGCGAGTTCATCCTGGACAGCACGGTCAGCGGTGTCTGATCCATCCGGCCCTACGCGGGGTGTGCGGGCCGCGCTACGGTGGATGGCAGGAACGTTGGCCTGGAGGTCGCCTGATGGGTGAGCTGAGCCCATGGCACTGGATCATCGTGTTATTGATCTTCGCGCTGTTGTTCGGTAGCAAGCGGCTACCGGACGCGGCCCGAGGCCTCGGCCGTTCGCTGCGCATCTTCAGGGCCGAGATGCGCTCGGCGAACGAGGAGCCCCCGAGTCAGCCACCCGCACCGCCGGTGCCCCTGGATGCCGTACCCACGGACGCCGTACCGGAAGACCCGCTGCCCACGGATGCCGTGCCCACGCCGCCGTCGGCCATCCCACCGGTCGCCCCGGCCCCACCGCCGGTAGTGGCGATGTCGGACCAGATGCGACCGGTGGTCGACCACTAGGTTCTAAAGGCGGCGCAGTACCGCGACCACCCGGCCGAGCACGCTGGCGTCGTCACCCAGGATCGGTTCATACGCCTGGTTGTGCGGCATCAGCCACACGTGCCCGTCCTTGCGCTTGAACGTCTTCACGGTGGCTTCGCCGTCGATCATGGCCGCCACGATGTCGCCGTTCTCCGCGGTCTGCTCCTGACGGACGACGACCCAGTCGCCGTCGGTGATCGCCGCGTCCACCATGGAGTCGCCGACCACCTTCAGCAGGAACAGCGAACCCTCGCCGACGAGTTCCCTCGGCAGCGGGAACACGTCCTCGATCGCCTGCTCCGCCAGGATCGGGCTACCTGCGGCGATCCGACCGACCACCGGCACGTAAGCCGGCCGAGGTCGGTTGCCGGAGCCGAACTCGTCCGCGTCCACATCCGGCGGCAACACGCCGACAGCTCGCGGCCTGTTCGGGTCGCGGCGCAGATAACCCTTGCGCTCCAACGCACGTAGCTGATGTGCGACCGACGATGTGGACGTAAGGCCGACCGCCTCGCCGATCTCCCGCACGCTCGGCGGGTAGCCGAACCGGTCCAGCCAGTCGCGGATCACCTCGAGGACCCGCCGTTGCCGTGCGGTCAGTTCCTGCGGGTCCGTGCTCTCGGGCGGATCGGGGAAGGCGTGGACCACCGCGCCGACATCCGACTCGACGATCTCCGATGCCGCGGTGTTCGATGCCGCGATTTCCGATGCCACCGGGTTCGATGCCCCGCCCTCGGACTCGGCGACGGCCGGCTCGGCGGTGCCCGGCCGTGCGACGTCCGATCCGGTGACATCCCCGCCCCGGCCGCCGCTCCGACCCCCGACGGTGGGGCTGCCGGTGCTCCTGCGTGCCACTGTGTCGCCTCCCTTGCCCGGTCGGCCGCTTGCCGGCCGTCCGCGATCTTCGTGTTCGACGCTAGTCCGAACAGCCGGTCAGATCAAACACCTGTTCGAAGGACACGCCGAGAGGTACTCGATTTTGTCGGTGCCCGGTGGTAGACATCGCACAGCAGTTCGATCGAACGCCTGTTCGATCATGATCAAGGTTCCGATCGGGCTCCGACCGGTGCGAACGCCCAGCAAGGGCATGTTGTCGAGGAGGGTGAGATGGCGGTTGCGACGAACATCGGCTTCAACCTGTCGCCTCGGGCGGCCACCGGCACAGCGGGCCACGGACGCCGGCTGGCCACACCACGCAGGCGTCCCCCGATCGGTGACGGCCGCCGCCCGGCGCGTCTGGTCGCCGCGCCACATCGTGCGACGGCCCGCCCGTGCGGCCCACGCCCGATCGCCGGTTCGATCGGCTGGCTCGTGCTGCTCGCCGGTCTCGCTTTCGTTGTGGTGCTCGGCATCGGCTGGTCAACGGGCGGCCAGGACACCAGCTCGGTTCCCAACAGGACGGAGGTCGTCCAGGTCCATCGCGGCGACACACTGTGGACGGTCGCCGAACGCATGGCCCCCGCCGCAGCGCCGATAGCCGTGGTCGACCGGATCCGCCAACTGAACGGCCTCGACGCCGATTCGGTGTTGTACCCAGGAGAGTTACTGCAAGTCCCCAGCAACCTGTCCGCGGGTGCGGCGGCAAAGGTCGGCGCCATCCAACGCTGACCACACCAGGTCTCACCGTCCAACCGCGACTCACCCTCCGCGCTGGCCGGCGACCGCAATCCTGCTGACGCCCGAACACGCCCGACCGCGATCTACCACGGATCGGCCGTGGCACAACCCGGCCCGCGACTCGAACCGCAGCCCGGCCTGCGATTTGTCCAACACCTAACCCGCAATCCGCCTCGCCCTGCGACCCGGTCGCCCCGCCGATGTCCGCGACCTGACCGCAGCTGGCGCCACGCCTGACTCGCGAGTCGGCGTGCCGATGTCCGCGACCTGACCCCAGCCGGCGCGACGCCCTGTCTCACGAGTCGGCGTGTGGGCCCGCTCCAGCTTGCCGCGAGCCGATCCAGCCGCAATCTGGCCGGAGCCCGACAGCGTGGTAGCGCAATCCGCCTCGGCTGGTGACCCGATTCCCGCCGCCGCCAGAACCTGTGATCCGCGTCGCCGCGATCCGGATCGCACCGCCCTGGCGGGCCGTCCGGACCGGCCCGTCATGCCCGTGGTTGTCACACCGGGGCGTTAGTGTGCGCTCGGTTCGAACACCCACTGTCGAGGCGCGCCCATACCGTGAGACCGGGATCCCTCGAACCGGGGGTCCCCGCCGTGTCGGCTTGCGAAATGTGCCGCGTCGACATACGGTCTACCCCTACATCTAGTAGTTGCACCGCTGTGGTTCGTCCACAGGTTGGGTTCGGTCGGTGGACTCGGCGGCAGTATGTTGTCCACCGGTGGTCCACATGATGATCACCAGGCCCATCTGCTCGCGGTGCCGCAGACGTGCGCGTGGGGAGGAAGTGAGCACAGTGCGATGCCCGTTTTGTCGTAATTCCGACTCCCGGGTCGTGGATTCCCGGGAAGTCGACGAGGGCCAGGTGATCCGCCGTCGCCGGTCGTGCTCGCATTGCAACCGTCGGTTCACCACCGTCGAGGAAGCCGTGCTCGCGGTGGTCAAGCGGTCCGGCGTGACCGAGCCGTTCAGCCGCGAGAAGGTCGTGCGTGGCGTCAGCCGGGCCTGCCAGGGCCGGCCGGTCGACGAGGACGCGCTCGCGCAACTCGCCCAGCGGGTCGAGGAGTCGATCCGGGCCACCGGGTGCGCCGAGATCCCCAGCCACGAGGTCGGCCTTGCCATCCTCGGCCCCCTGCGCGAGCTCGACGAGGTCGCCTACCTGCGGTTCGCCAGCGTCTACCGCTCGTTCTCCTCGATCGAGGACTTCGAGAAGGAGATCGCCGACCTGCGCACCGCCATCGCGGAGAAGACCGAGCAGAAGACCGAGCG
>DATBCR010000581.1:0-3217 GCA_036270375.1 Pseudonocardiaceae bacterium
GTGACCACAATGGACGATGGCATGCTCATCACGTACGTGTCCGGACAGCTCGCGAACGTCGACGTGGCAACGACATCCGCGCCGGTCCCCGGATCGCCGACGTCGACGGTCTTGTCCACGTTGCCGAGCGCGTCGTAGTGCTGGGTCGTGAAGGTGACCTTCTGCGCCGTCGGGCCACCCTCGCTGAAGCGCTCGTCGGTGCGCACCAGCATCGGGAAGACGGTCGCCGTGGTGCTGGTGATGTCGGCCGGCTCGGCGCCGATTTGGACGTCCCGGAACGAATACGTCTGCTGGGTGTCGGTGAACAGGTGCCCCGCGGCGTCGAAGACCCGCGTCCGGGTGGGCAGCCCGTGGTCGTAGTAGCTGTCGTTGGTGTAGTCGCGCTCGGTGGTCCGGTACACCGCGTCGCCGTTGGTCGTGTCGAGCACGTTCTCGGTGACCGTCGCGAAGCCGTAGAACGTCCGCTCGTTGCGGTCGTACTTCCCGTTCGCGTACTGGTAAGTCGTGCTCTGGCTCACTGAGCCGGCCGGCGTCCCCGGGTCGACGGTGACGTGCGACAGCACCCAGCGCTGCTGCGGATCCTGATACGTGTTGCCGGTGCGCTGGTAGTCCATGGTGAACGAACCGCCGAGCGGCCGGCTGACCGTCTTGATCAGGTTGGTCCGGCCGGGGTCGTTCAGCGCGACGGTCATATGGCCGTCCGCGTTGCTCGACACGTAGCTCGGGATGCCGGAGCCGGTCACGTCGCGCAGCACGCCCTCCTCGCGGGACATGCTCTGGCTGCCGTCGGCGCCGGGGTTGATGATGAGGTAACACGCCGCGATGCACAGCGGGCCGATGCCGACCGTGAAGTACGCGCCGGCGCCGAAACTGGTGGTGCCGTTGCACAGGCGCTCGTTGTTCCAGTCGATGCCGGCAAGGCCGACGCTGGTGCTGTCGGCGCAGCCGCCCTTCGGCGCGCCGGGGAACGGCACCGGGGGAGCGAAGCCGGTGCCCGTGTTGAACGCGACCTGCATCCCGTCCGGTGTATTGATCACGCGGTCCGGCAGGCCGCTGCCGGTCATGGAGATCAGTTCCTCGCCGGTCTCCGACTTGTTCTTGCTCAGCGAGACGCCACCGGCGAAGTCGTAGATGCCGTCGTTGAAGCCGAGCGACGCGCCGAGCGAGCCGTTCTCGCTCGCGCCGTCGCCGAGCGCCGCGGTGCCCCACGGTTCGGCCGGGGCGAAGGCGTAGCCGAGGTTCAGCGCCACCAGCAGTTGGCCGCCGTTGCGGGTCACGACGTCCGGCAGGCCGTCGCCGTTGACGTCGATCAGGTCGTATTGCGGGTGGGAGTCACCTCGGCCGAGCGATCCGGACAGCCCCAGGTCCACCATCTGGCTGCCGGTGTTGTTGTCGCCGGGGGCGTGACCCGCGTTGTCGACCTGGCTGCGTTCGTTGGCGCTGAAGTGCGCAGGGCTGCCGCCGACACCGACGTTGGCCGATGTCGCGTTGCTGGCGCGTGGATTGCCGAGTCCTGGCACCGCAACGCTGTTCGGCTGCAGGGCGCCGGTCTGGTCCGGGTACTGGACGTGCCCGTTGCTCACCACGGCCGGGAAACCGCTGCCGTTCATGTCGATGTAGTCGACATCGCTCGTGGTGCTGCCGGTGTCGACCGAGCCGGACAGCAGCGACACGCCACCGCCGACCGCTGTTTGCGATGCGTGGCTGACCTTCTCCGGCGCGCGGGCACCGGCGAAGTCGGCCGCGCTCGGCACGGTGACGCTGGCGGCGCCGAGCCGCGAACTGCTGACTTCGCCGGACTTCACGAACACGTCCGGGTTCGGCCCGAGCCATTCGCTGTCGGCGGGCGACGGCATCAGGGGGTAGACGTTGGCGGTGCGCGGGTCGTACTGGGTGTTCTGGTCGAAGGCCTGGCGCAGGTCCGCCTCGTTGACCGGCTGCGTGGCCCGGTTGCCGGTGCCGTTGTACGCGACGTAGGACCAGCCGCGGTAGGCCTCTGACACCACGGTCGCCGGTGCCGCACTGTGCAATGCCGTCGGCACCTCGATCGGGCTCTGTCCGGCGTAGGTGACCTGCACGCTCCGACCGGTGATCGCGTTGGTCAGGGCCGGATCGGCGCTGGAGAAGTCCAGGAACAGCTGGTCGCCCTGGTTGACAGGAAGACTGAACGTCGCGTCGGGGACGTTGCCGCCGGAGATCACGATGGGGTGCTTCGCAACCAAAGCCCCGGCCCGCTTGACGGTGAACACCACGGTGCCGTCCGGCACCCCGGGCGCCACCATGAGCTGCGGTGATATCTGCACGGTGCCACTGGTCGGCACCGTCCATGCCGGTTGGACCGCGCCCGCGAGATCGTCCACCGGATACAAGTCGGTGTCGACCGGCGGGTGCAGCTGGATGGTCGGATTGCCGTTGGGGTCGGTGACGGTGACCCCGGCCGCCGCTGCCGTGTAGTAGAGCGTCGGCGCCCAGGAGAGCTGGGTGACGTCGATCGGCGAGTCGGTTCGCACCCGCAGCGCGAGGGTGTCGCCCTGGTTGACGGGGATGTCTTGGTCGACGGCGACATCACCGGTCTGGGCGGCGGGCACGGTCTGGGTGAAGACGGTGCCGCCGTTGCGCTGGATCAGGACGGTGACGTCGTCGCTGGTCGGACCGGCCTTGTGGAAGGCACCGGCCAGGTGCACGGTGCCGGTCAGCGGAGCCTGGACGATCGCGCCACGCCGGCCGGCCAGCGTGAAGTCCTTTGTGGACTGATAGGTGTATACGTCGAGATTGTTGGCGTCGGTGGTCGGTGTGACGTTCTGGTAGGCGATCGTCGGGTCCCATGAGACCTGGTCGTACTTGCCGTCGGACACCGACTGGTTGCGGAAGTAGAACCGGTCGCCTGCGTGCACGGTGACATCGGAGACGCCGTTCGGGGTCTTCGGGGTGTAGTCGGTCGCCGCGATCGTCGTCGACCACAGCTCGTTCCCGTTCTGCTGGATCGCGACGCGCACACCGTCCGCGGTGGCATAGTGCGCCCGCGCCGCGCTGGTGTCCTGGATCAGCGCGACGTCGCCGGTGACGGTCACCGTGCCGTCGAACGGCGCCACCCACTGCCGGACCGTGTCCACCAACGGGTCATTGGCCATCGCCTGTTGCTGCTGCGCGCTGAAGTCGACGCCGATTCCGGAGGTGTCGATCGTCCCGCCGCCGATCGGCACCGGGGTGTCGGCCG
>DATBCR010000582.1:0-1839 GCA_036270375.1 Pseudonocardiaceae bacterium
TGGTGCAGATCAAGGAACTGCAACAGAAACTGGGCTTCGCGGTCGTCTTCGTCACGCACGACATGTCACTCGTCAGCCACTTCTCCGACCGGCTGATCGTGATGTACGCCGGGCAGGTCGCCGAGGAGGGCCGCACCCGCACCGTGTTCGACTCGCCCGCGCACCCGTACAGCAAGGGCCTGCTGGAAGCCTTCCCGTCCATCCGCGGCCCGCGCGTGCACATGACCGGTATTCCTGGTAATCCGCCGGAACTGCTGAATCCGCCGCCGGGGTGCCGGTTCAGCCCGCGGTGCCCGGTCGTCATGCCGCAGTGCGTCGAAGTCGAACCGGCGCTGTACGACGTCGGCGACGTCGAGGTGCGGTGTCTCCTCCACGCGAACGGCGGTCGGGTTCATGCCTGAGAAGTCCGTACCCACCGCGGCCGAACCGTTGCTGCGCACGGAGAAACTGACTCGGCACTTCCAGATCGGCAACGTGTTCTCCCGCACCACCCTGCACGCGGTTGACAACGCCGACCTGACGATCAACGAGGGGGAGATCGTCGCGCTCGCGGGTGAGAGCGGCAGCGGCAAGAGCACCATCGCCCGGCTGCTCGCCAAGGTCTACCAGCCGTCATCGGGCGAGATCTACTTCCGTGGCAAGCCGTTGTCCGGCCTGAAGTCCCGAAAGGACACGATGGCGTACCGCGGCCAGGTGCCGATGGTGTTCCAGGACCCGTTCAGCTCACTCAACCCGGCGTACCGCATCTCGCACGGCATCATGCGCAGCCTCAAACTGCACCGGCCGGACCTGAACGCGGCCGAACGGCAGGCCGAGGCCGAGCGGGTGCTCGAGGTCGTCGGCCTCACGCCGCCGGGCGACGTGCTGGCCAAGTACCCGTACGAGTTCTCCGGCGGGCAGCGGCAGCGGGTCGGCTTCGCCCAAGCACTAGCGTGTCGCCCCAAGCTGATCCTGGCCGACGAGCCGGTGTCCATGTTGGACGTGTCGATCCGGATCGGCCTGCTGAACCTGATGGCCGGCCTGCGTGAGCAGGAAGGCGTGTCGTTCCTCTACATCACGCACGACATCGCAAGCGCGCGCTACGTCGCGGACCGGCTGGTGATCATGTACGCCGGTCACATCGTGGAGACCGGGCCGACCGAGGACGTGCTGCGCAACCCGAAGCACCCCTACACCCAACTGCTGCTGTCCGCGGTGCCGGACCCGCGCGCGCCGCTCACCGTGACCGCGGACACCGACCGGGGCGAACCGCCCAAGGTGATCAACCCGAAGCCGGGCTGCCGGTTCCGGCAGCGCTGCCCGGTCGCCGTCGAACTCTGTCACGAAGTGACGCCGGAGCCGAGACTGTTGGGGCCACGGCACTCCGCGGCCTGTCATGTGGCCACTGTGGACGCTACCGTGACCAATAGTGGGAACGCGCTGTCGGCGCGAACGAGAGGGAAGTGACCGAATGAAGCTCGTTGTCGTCGGTGGCGGATCCACTTACACCCCGGAACTGGTGGACGGGATCGCGCGGCTGGCCGAGACGCTGCCGGTACGTGAACTGGTGCTGGTTGACCCCGACGAGCACCGGCTGGACCGGGTCGGCGGGGTGTCCGCGCGCATCATGTCCGCCTACGGCCACCCGGCCACCGTCCGCGGCACCACCAACCTCGACGACGGGCTCGACGGCGCGGGCGCCGTGCTGCTGCAACTTCGGGTCGGCGGGCAGGCCGCCCGGCACCGCGACGAGACGTGGCCGCTCACCTGCGGCTGTGTCGGGCAGGAGACCACCGGTGCCGGCGGGCTGGCGAAGGCCATGCGCACCGTGCCGATCGTGCTGGACATCGCTGAGCGGGC
>DATBCR010000583.1:0-11245 GCA_036270375.1 Pseudonocardiaceae bacterium
CATGGTGTTCGGCCACAGCTACGGGGGGCTCGTCGCACTGGAGACCACGTTGCGCCGCCCGGCCGCCGTGATCACCAAGCTGGCCGTCTACGAGCCGGCCGTGAGCATCGACGGCACGATCAGCAACGACTGGCTGCCCGAACTCGACCGTGCGGTCGCCGAGGACCGGACGGCGGACGGGGTGGTCAGCGTCCTGCGTGGCCTGGATCTGGTCGGTCCGCTGAAGCACCTGCCGGTTCGGCTGCAGCGTGCGGTCACCCGGGCGGTCATGCACGGCGACACGCTCGCCGACATGCGGGAACTGCTGCCGACCGCGTCCGAGGAGGTGGCCACCGCGACCGCACTGGACTCGTCCGGCGCGAAGTACGCCGGGGTCGGCGTGGACACGCTGCTGATGTGCGGCGAGCGCGGGCCGGAGTACCTGCGCCACGTGGCCGAGACGCTCGACGAAGTGATCCCGCAGTCGCGGATGGCGGTGCTGGACAAGCTGTCGCACAACGCACCGGACCTGGACGCACCGGAGGCCGTCGCGGTCGAGCTGCGCCGGTACTTCGGTGGGTGAACCCCGCGCCCGGCGGCGCGACGCCGGGCGGGTGCGGCACCAGGTGGACACCGGACTTGCCGAACTGGTAACGGATTCGGACCGGCCGCGTGGCCGGACGCTGCTGCTGGACGGCACACCACAGTCCCATGTGGACCTTGACGAGCCTACTTATCTTTCGTTCGAATACGTTCGGCGTCTGGCACACGTGGTGGACCTGATGCCGGCCGGGCCGTTGCGGGTGCTGCACCTGGGTGGTGGCGCGCTGACGTTGCCCCGGTACGTCGCGGCGACCCGGCCCGGGTCCGGTCAGCAGGTGGTGGAGATCGACGGCGCGCTGCTGGATCTGGTGCGGCGCGAGTTGCCGCTTGACCGGTCGGCGCGGGTGCGGCTGCGAACAGGGGATGCGCGGGACGTGCTGGCCAGGGTGCCGGTGGCGGCGTTCGATCTGGTGGTGGTGGACGTGTTCGCGGGCGGTCGGATGCCGGCCCGGGTGGCGTCGGTCGAGTTCGCGGGACTGGTCGCGCGGGCACTGCGGCCGGCCGGGGTGGTCACCGTCAACCTTGCCGACGGTGGTGGGCTGCCGTTCGCGCGGGCGCAGGTGGCGACCGTGCGGGCGGTGTTCGACCGGCTCGCGGTACTGGCCGGGCCGACTGTGCTGGCGGGCAAGCAGTTCGGCAATCTGGTGCTGGCGGCGGGTCGTTTGGCGTTGCCGGTGAACGGTTACGTGCGGCGGACCGCGTCCGATCCGTTTCCAGGTCGTGTTCTGCACGGTGCGGAGTTGGATCGGTTCGCGGGTGGCGCGAAGCCGGTCATGGATGTGGACGCGACCGGTTCGCCCATGCCGCCGGGGTCGCTGTTCAGCGGCTGAGTGACGCTTTCAAGTGGTTACCAACCCTGGTCGGTGGGGCGGAGCATGATCTCGTTGACGGTGACGTGGTCCGGCTGGGTCACGGCGTAGACGACGGCCGACGCGATGTCGTCGGCCTGCAGGTTCCGGTTGTCCCCCAGGCGTTCCGCCAGCGCGGCCGCGGCCTTCGGGTCGGTGATGTGCGAGCGCAGTTCGGTGTCCACGACGCCCGGCTCGATCAGCACGACGCGCACGCCCCGGGTGGTGACCTCCTGGCGCAGTGACTCGGTGAACGCGCCGATCCCGAACTTGGTGGCCGCGTAGCCGCCCGCACCACCGCGCGCGATCCGGCCGGCGACCGAGGAGATCTGCACGACGATTCCCTTGCGCGCCAACAGATGCGGCAGCGCCGAATGCACCATGAACATCGAGCCGAGCAGGTTGGTGTTGATCATGCGGGTCCAGTCGGTGGTGTCGGCACCCTCGATCTGGCCGAGCAGCATCACGCCCGCGTTGTTGACAAGAACGTCCAGCCCGCCGAACTCCGCCACGGTGCGGGCGACCGCGCGTTCGCAGGACTGCTCGTCCGCCACGTCGAGGGCGACGGACAGCACGGTCGCGCCCTTGTCGGCCAGCTGCGCGGCCAGGTCGGCCAGCCGGTCGGTACGCCGGGCGGCCAGCACGACGGACGCGCCGTGGGTCGCCAGCGCCTCGGCCGTCGCGGCGCCGATACCGGAGGAGGCACCGGTCACCAGCGCCACCTTGCCTGCCAGGTCCACCATCTCGATCTCCGTTCACCGTTCGTTCGGGTCGCACCAGCCAACACGCTGGTGCGCGCTCCAGGTCAAGTCGAAATACCTACCGGTCGGTATGGCCAGAGAGGTGACCGGTGGGTAATGATGGTCCGTACCCGGTCCCGGCTTGAGACATGGAGGTCTTGCCGTGAGCACATCCCAGGTCGACGTTGGTACGAACGGTCTGACCGCGCCCGCGTCGACATTCGACTCGCTCAACCCGAGCACCGGCGATGTCGTTGCCACATTCCCGATCCACGACGAAGCGGACGTCAACGCGGCGGTGGACCGGGCCAGGATCGCGGCCTCGTGGTGGGCCGGCCTCGGCTTCGCCGCCCGCGCCGAACGGCTGCGGCGCTGGGCCGGCGTGATCACCCGGCGGATGGCCCAGCTGTCCGACGTCGTCTACACCGAAACCGGCAAGCCGCACAGCGACGCGCAGTTGGAGCTGGTGCTGGCCATCGAGCACATCGCGTGGGCCGGCAAGCACGCAGGGAAGGTGCTCGGCCGGCAGAAGCGCTCCCCCGGCCTGCTGATGGCCAACTTCGCGGCGACGGTGGAGTACGAGCCGCTCGGGGTGGTCGGCGTGATCGGGCCGTGGAACTACCCGGTGTTCACGCCGATGGGGTCGATCGCGTACGCGTTGGCGGCCGGGAACGCGGTGGTGTTCAAGCCGAGCGAGTACAGCCCATCGGTGGGGGCGTGGCTGGTCGAGTCGTTCGCGGACGTCGTGCCGGAACAGCCGGTTTTCCAGCTGATAACGGGTTTCGGCGCGACCGGCGCCGCACTGTGTCGGTCCGATGTGGACAAACTGGCGTTCACGGGCTCGGCGGCGACGGGCCGTCGGGTGATGGCGGCGTGCGCGGAAACGCTGACGCCGGTACTGATCGAGTGCGGCGGCAAGGATTCCCTGTTGGTCGACGCGGACGCGAACCTGGACGAGGCGGCCGACGCAGCGGTGTGGGGCGGGATGTTCAACGCTGGCCAGACATGCGTCGGGGTGGAACGGGTCTACGTACACGAGCGGGTGCACGACGAGTTCGTGGCGAAGGTCCTTTCGAAGGCAGCCGACCTGCGAGCCGGTTCGGACACGGGTGCCAAGCTCGGCCCGATCACGATGCCGTCGCAGCTCACCGTGATCCGCGACCACATCGCCGACGCTCTGGCCAAGGGCGGCAAGGCGATCCTCGGCGGCGCGGACGCGGTGGACGACAGGTACGCACAGCCGACGGTCCTGGTGGACGTACCGGAGGACTCGAAGGCCGTGACGGACGAGACGTTCGGCCCGACGATCACCATCGCGAAGGTGCGGGACATGGACGACGCGGTGGCCAAGGCGAACGCCACGAGGTACGGATTGGGGAACACGGTGTTCTCCAAGAGCCATGGCGTGGACATCGCCCGTCGCCTGCGGTCCGGCATGGTCGCGGTCAACTCCGTGATCAGCTTCGCCGGCATCCCGAGCCTGCCGTTCGGCGGCGTCGGCGATTCGGGCTTCGGCCGCATCCACGGCCCGGACGGCCTGCGTGAGTTCGCCCGCTCGAAGGCGATCGCACGACCGAGGTTCCGCGCGCCGCTGCAACTGACAACGTTCTCCCGGCCGGAGAAAACGGACAAGCTGGTCGCCAAGCTGGTCACGCTGCTGCACGGCAAGCGCTGATCAGACCGGGGCGGCAGCCGTGATGACTGTCGGGAATCCGAACGCGGGCACCAGTCCGGGATCGCCGAACGAGACGATCCCGGCAATGCCCATCGCGGTCACGGTGAGCACGACCACCCCGTAGGCCTGGTGAGCACCGGTGCCGTCACGGAGATAACACACGGCAGCGGGTTGCCCGTTGGCGCTGGTGGGCAGCATGAGCCAGTCGCCTGCGGTGCCGAGAACGTGCGTGCGCAGGAAAGGCACGCACGTTGTGCGGCCGGCGAGCCAGGTCCGGAAAGGCGTTGCCTCCAAAGTGGATTCGTCGCAGAGCAGTCGCTCGAGTGCGGCCGCGTCGGCGTTCTGGAATGCGGCCATGTACCGGTCGAGCAGCGCCCGTGCCGCCGGTTCGGCCGGCTCGGCGAGAAGATCGGGTGTCGGGGGCGACTCCCGCAGTCGGGCACGGGCGCGCTGTAGCGTGCTCTTGATCGCGGGCGTGCTGGTGCCGAGCATGGCGGCGACCTGCGCGGCGGGGAAGGCCAGCACGTCCCGCAGGATGAGCACCGCCCGTTGTGGACCGGGCAGGTATTGCAGGCTGGCGATCAGCGCCAGCCGCAGGCCTTCCCGTGCCGCGAGGATCGTCGCCGGATCTGCGGTGTCCGGCATGACCAGCGCATCCGGAATCGGTTGCAACCAGTCGATTTCCGCTGTGTGCGGCGTGGCGTAGGGATCCGGTTCTGCACCACCGAGACCGGACGGCAGCATCCGACGACTGTGGTGCCGCAGCGCGGTCAGGCAGGCGTTGGTCGCGATCCGATAGAGCCAGGTGCGCACCGATGACCGGCCCTCGAACCCGCCGTAGGAACGCCAGGCGCGCAGGTAGGTCTCCTGAACCAGATCCTCGGCGTCCTGAACGGAGCCCAGCATGCGGTAGCAGTGCGCGAGCAACTCGCGCCGGAACGGCTCGGTATCCCGTACGAATGCCGCGTTGTTCAGGCCCCGGTGCATCCGGTCAACCTACTTCGAACGCCCGAGGAAGGCGGCCAGCCGGTCGGCCGGGCTGCTGTCGGCGGGAGCGTCGACGATCGGCCCGAACGAGCTGACACCGTCCGGCCCGCGCATCGCGTCGGTGACCCCGGCTTTCGCCTGGATCAGCAGTTCGTCGGCGAGTTCGGGGTCAAGGTCGGTGTGGTGGCCGATGGCGCGGGCCAGGTCCCAGCCGTGGGTGAACAGGTCCCCCGCGATCATGCCCATGAAGGCCGGGCCCGACAACTCGCCGAACGGCAGGGTGAACGTCTGCTCGAGAGTCCCTGGCGATTCGAAAGCGGCGATCGCGTCACGGACGCTGTCGTCGTAGGCGATGAGACAGTCGCCCACGGTGTGGTCCCGCGCAACGACATCGTTGCCGCCGATGGTGGCCGCGGCCCAGCGCGCCGTGCCGATGAAGTGGTTGATCAAGGCTCGCACGTCCCACGACGCGCAGGGTGTCTGTGCACCGAACTGGTCGGGGCGCACCGCTGCCAGCACGGCACGCGTGCTGACGAATGTCCTGGTGAGCTGCCGGGTGGGCGCGGTCGTCAGCTGGCTGTCCATCGATTGCGATCCTCTCGTCTGCCCGAAGGCATCGGCCGTCGACCAGGTAGACCTGACGGCTGACGAAAAGGAATCGCGGACCGGGTCAGAAGCGCGGCCCGGGACCGCGCTTCCGTACCCCGCCCCTCAGTCCTCCATCATCGGTCGCACCTCGACCGAACCGAAGTACGCCACCGGGTGCCGTGACGCGATCTGGACCGCCTCGTCGAGGTCGGCGCATTCGATCAGGTCGTAGCCCGCGATGTGTTCCTTCGTGTCGGCGAACGGGCCGTCCGAGATCAGGACCTCGTCGCCTCGGGTGCGTACCGTCGTCGCGTCGCTGACGGGGCGCATCTGGGAGCCGTGCAGGCGCCGGCTGCCCACCTCCTCGAGCCACTCCTCGATGGTGGGCGGCTTGCCGGCGGCGGCCGACGGGTCAACGGGTCCACCCGCGCAGATCAGCAGCATGTACTTCATGACGTCTCCCGTCCTCGTGTGCATGTTCATCATGCCGACGAACGGGATCGGCCCGGACGGACCGCCCCACCCGAGCAAATCTAGGCGTTCTTGATCAGGTCCGCGGCCTTCTCCGCGATCATGATGGTGGGCGCGTTCGTGTTGCCCCGCACCACCTTCGGCATCACCGACGCGTCCACGACCCGGAGCCCGTCCACACCGCGCACCCGCAACGACGGGTCGACCACGGACTGTTCGCTACCACCCATCGCGCACGTCCCGACCGGGTGATACAGCGTCTGGGTGAGTTCACGAACGTGTTCACCCAACTCCTCATCCGTGATGCCGTCCAGGTGCGCAGGCAGGTGCGGCCCGGCCAGGAAACGGCCGATCGCGGGCTGCCGGCCGATCTCGATCAGCGTGCGGCAGCCGGCCATCATCGCGTCCCAGTCGGCCGGGTCGGCGTAGTACGCCGGGTCGATCGCCGGATGCCACCGAGGGTCGGCCGACCGCAGCCGCAGCCGGCCCCGGCTGGCCACGTCCACCAACGTCGCCGCCGCCGTGAAACCACGACCGGTCGGTTCCCGCAGACCATTGTCGACGAACTGCGTCGGCGCGACATGGAACTGCATGTCCGGCGCGTCCAGCTCGGCCCGGGTGGCCATGAACCCACCCGCCTCACCGACGTTCGACGACAGCGGCCCGCGCCCGGCCACCTGCCACTGCAGCAGCCGCCCGGTGGTCTGGTAGTCCGTCAAGTCCGTGGTGCCCTTGGTGTCCCAGATGACCCCGGCCGCCGGATGATCATGCAGGTTCTCGCCGACCCCCGGCAGATGCACGGCCACGTCGATCCCGAACTCCCGCAGGTGCTCGGCCGGCCCGATACCGGACAGCAACAACAACTGCGGCGAATTCACGGCCCCACCGGACAGCAACACCTCACGATCGGCCCGCACCACATGCTCGGCCCCGTGCCGCAGATAGGCGACACCCGTGGCCCGCCCGCCCGACAGCACGATCCGGCTGGCCAACGCGTCGGTGACCACCGTCAGATTGGGCCGGGCGAGCGCGGGCCGGAGATACGCGTCCGCAGTGGACCAGCGCCGCCCGTCGTGGCACGTCACCTGATAGAGACCGGCGCCGTCCTGGTCCTGGCCGTTGAAGTCGTCGTTCGGCTTGAGACCCCACGCCACCGCACTGTCCAACCACGCCCGGGACAGCTCGTGCGTGTACCGGCGGTCCTCGACGTGCAGCGGCCCGTCGGTGCCGTGCAGTTCGCCGGCGAGCCGGTGGTTGTGCTCCGCGCGCCGGAAGTACGGCAACACGTCCGTGTAACCCCAACCGGTGGCGCCGTGGTCGTCCCGCCACCCGTCGTAGTCGGCCTTGTTGCCCCGGATGTAGATCATCGCGTTCATCGACGAGCAGCCGCCGAGCGCCTTCATCCTGGGCCAGTACGTGGTGCGGCTGCCGAGGTTCTTCTGCTCGGTCGTCTCGTAGTTCCAGTCCCACTTGGTCTTGAACAGCGCCGAGAAGGCGACCGGGATGTGGATCTCGTCCGCGTCGTCCTGCCCGCCTGCCTCAAGCAGCAGCACCGTGACGTCCGGGCTCTCGGTGAGTCGGTTGGCCAGCACGCATCCGGCGCTGCCGGCACCGATCACCACATAGTCGTAGGACTGCCGGGACGGCTCGGCTTGCGACGACATCGTGACCTCCTCGTCTCGATGACCGCGGGCGGCGGCTGGGCTCACCTTCCCACTGATGCCGGCGGTGGGGCTACTGGTTGGTTCGGATGCGAGTCGGCGGCAGAAATTAGCCCAAATTGACTACTGCGGGCTACGCCACGCTTCCACATTGTCGTCTATTCAGGTGAACCTTGACATTGAAGGTAACCGTACGCAACATCCACACGAATCAGTCGATAGCCGGCCGGATCCAGCCGGTCCACAGAAGTGAGGTGCTATGCCCCTCGCGTCGCCTTCGACCACGCACCATGCCGCCGAATCGCCGTCGAACCGGACCGGACTGGCCGTGGCCGCGCTGGTCTTCGGGGTCCTGGCCGCCGGCATCGCGTTGACCGTCGCCTTCCTCGGGGTGTTCCTCCCGTACGCCTGGTACGTGGTCGTGGTGCTCGCCGTGCTCACGCTGGTGTGCGGCCTGCTCAGCGTCGGGCACAAGCACCACCGCTCGTCGACGGGTGGGGCCATCGCCTGGATCGGTACCGTCGGCGGCGTCGTCGCGCTGGTGCTCGGCATCTGGGGCGTCACGGACGTCGTGCGCGGCATGCACCACACGAGCGCCTTGGCCGGCTCGCCGGTGCGGGTGCTCAACCCCGCGCCGGACAAGACAGCCGCACCACCGGCCGCGCCGACCACCACCCCGCTCGGCGGTCCCGTCATCGCCATCGGTACGACGTACCAACTGGACAACGTCACCGTGCGGATCACCGGACCGGACCGGTTCACGCCGTCCCAGTTGGCGGCCAGCAGCGATGGCATGACGGTCCAGCGCGCGGTCCAGTTCACGGCGACGGTCACCAACAACACCAACGCACCGCTGAACGCGAACGGCGTCGACATCGAGGGCATCGTCGCGGGCCAGACCGTCGGTCACGTCTACGACCAGGACATCCGAGGCGTGACGCAGGACATCCAGCCCGGTCAGACCATCACGTTCCCGGTGGCGTTCAACGTGCCGACCGCGACCGTGCCGCTGCTGATCGAGGTCAACCCGCAGTCGATGACGTCCACCGACAAGGTCTACTACCAGGGGACCGTGTAGCCATGCGCGGCCACATGGCTGTCGTGTGCGCCGTGGTGGTCATCATCTCTTGTACCGCAACGGGTTGCGCGCAGTCGACGTCGCCGGGTCAGGCCGTCCGGCAGGTCAGTTCGCAGGAGCGGTGCGTGCGGGCGGTGTTCGACGTGTTGAGCGGCATGGTGAGCAGGCCGTACGACAATCACGTGTTCGAGGACTTCGTGACCCGCTACGGCACGCAGTCCGTGACGTACAGCGCATATCTGGACGCGTTCACGCCGTTCTACGACCTGTCCGCGACCGAGGGCGTCCACGGCGCGGAGGAACGGTTGCGGGCGTCGATCACGAAAGAATGCGCGGCCGCTCGATAAGCCCTGCTCGGCGCGCATTTTCTGACACGTGTCATACGGACGCGCTGACTCGTCTCACACGGAACCGTTGACTCGTCGCACTAACCGCGTCGGCCCGCCGATCCCTACCGTTCCCGGCATGAGCGAATCGAGCGCACCGGCGGTGGAATTCCGTTCGGTGCACAAGAATTTCGGCCAGGTCCACGCCGTGGACGGGCTCGACCTGACCATCGGCCGGGGTGAGACGGTCGCGCTGCTCGGCCCGAACGGCGCCGGCAAGACCACAACGGCCAACCTGCTGCTCGGCCTGCTGCGGCCGACGTCCGGCCGGGTCGCCGTGCTCGGTGCCGCGCCAGGCGAGTCGATCGCGGCCGGGCGGGTCGGCGCGATGCTGCAGGACGGCGGGCTGATGCCGGGGGTGTCCGTGGCCGCACTCGCCGGCCTGGCCAGGGACCTGTACCCGCGTCCGCGAGCGCTGTCGGACCTGCTCGCGGAGGCCGACCTGACTCCGATCGCGGACCGCAGGGTGGACCGGCTCTCCGGCGGCCAGGCCCAGCGGCTGCGCTTCGCGATGGCCATCGCCGGGGACCCGGACCTGCTGGTGCTGGACGAACCGACGACGGCGATGGACGTCGAGGCGCGGCAGTCGTTCTGGGCGTACGTGCGGGGTTACGCGGCGCGCGGCACGACGGTCCTGTTCGCGACGCACTACCTGGCCGAGGCGGACGAGAACGCGGACCGGATCGTGGTGGTCGCGGGCGGGCGGGTGCTCATCGACGGCACCCCGGCCGTGATCAAGGCGGCGGCCGGGCAGCAGCGCGTCCGGTTCACCCTCGGCGACGGCGACCTCGCCGGGCTCGACCGGCTGCCCGGCGTGACAGCGGTCGACCTGCGCGGGCCGTCGGTCACGCTGCGCACCACCGACGCCGAGGCCACCGTGCGTGCCCTGTTCCTCGGCCGGGACCGGGTGCCGGACATCGAGGTGCACGGTGTCGATCTCGAAGACGCTTTCCTTGCCCTCACCCGCTAATCCACTTTCCTGACTTGGGGACCAACAACATGTTCACCTTATTGCGCCTGGAAATCCGGCGAATGCTCACCGACACCCGTTTCCTGATTCTGATGTTGGCCATGCCGATCGCGATGTATTTGTTGTTCAGCACCATTTTCGAGAACACACCGCCGGTCGACGGAATGCCGGAGGCGGTACGGGACATGATCTCGATGGCCGCGTTCGGCGCGATCGGTGCCGCGCTGATGGCCACCGCGCCACGGATCGCGCAGGAACGCACCAACGGGTGGCTGCGCCAGCTGCGGATCATGCCGGTGTCCGGCCGTCAGGTCATCACGGCGAAAGTGCTGGCCGCGATGGCGTGGGGGCTGCCGGCGATCGTGTTGGTCGACCTGACGGCGGTCATCGCGCACGGCGTGCGCCTGCCGGCGTGGCAGTGGCTGGCCATCGGCGGACTGCTGTGGTTGGGGACGGCGCCGTTCGCCGCGCTCGGTACGTTCCTCGGCTACCTCACCGGCGGCGACTCGGCTTTCGGTGTCACGTATGGGATCTACCTGTTCCTGGCGGCACTCGGCGGGCTGTGGATGCCGGTGCGCATCCTGCCGTCGGCGTTGCAACACGTCGCCGTCACGCTGCCGTCCAACCGGTTCGCCGAGTTGGGCTGGCGGATCGCGGGCGGCGGGTCGCCGTCCGGGCTCGGGGCGGTCGTGCTTGCCGGTTGGCTCGTGGTGTTCGTGGCGCTGGCGGGTTTGTTCTACCGTCGGTCGAACGCACTGCGCTGACGTCCGGCGATCCCGTACGGTTCACCCCGAGGTGTTCGATGAACGGTGTTCGATGAACGAGCCGGCCCCGATCTTCGGCGCGATGAGCCGTCGGCAAGGACCGCCCACCCCACTGCGCAAGGCGCGCTGGCTTGGCTTCCTGTTCGCGATGGCGGCCTTCCACACGTATCCGTTGTCGGACTTGGTGCACCGACACCTCGCGTGGCCTGCGCTCGTGGTGATCCTTGCGTTCGAGTCGGTGTTCGCGGCGGTGTGGACCCGGACGATGTGGCTCGCACTGGCGACGACGGTGCCGTTCCGGGTGATCCGGCCGTGGCTGCTGTCCTGCGCCGTGCTCGGGGTCGGCATGACGATGGTGCTCGGCGGGCAGTACAAAGGTTTGCTGATCTACCTGAGTATCGCGTGCGCCGTGGCGCTGCCGCTGCGGTGGACGTTGCCGGCGCTGGCCGGGTGTGCCGTGCTGGACGCGATCGCCGAGTTCCGGAACCCGCGGTA
>DATBCR010000584.1:0-2077 GCA_036270375.1 Pseudonocardiaceae bacterium
CGTACAGCCACGCGTCGTCCCTGTTCGACGTGACCAGCGGCTCCAACGGCAGTTGCGGCGGCAGCTACCTCTGCACGGCCGGCGCAGGCTACGACGGCCCGACCGGACTGGGCACGCCCAACGGGACGGGCGCGTTCTGAACGATCACCGATCTTCGGCCGGCCCTGTCATCGGGGCCGGCCGAAGCGCTGTCCTGTGGTGGGTTCGAACGCCGGATACAGTGGCCGCAAAGGAACGGTCGAGATCCGGATGAGGTGTGATGGCACAGGTTGGCCTGACGGCGGCGTTGGAGCAGTTCCATCCGAGGGACATCGTCAATCACTCGGTACTGGCCGAGGAGCACGGTTTCCGTGGCGTGATGGCCGCCGACCACTTCCAGCCGTGGGTGCCCGCGCAGGGCCAGGCGGCGTTCGTGTGGAACGTGTTGGCAGCACTCGGCGAGCGGACCGACGGCGACCTGGGGCCGGGCGTGACGTGCCCGTCGTTCCGGTTCCACCCGGCGATCGTGGCGCAGGCGGCCGCGACTCAGGAGGCGATGTATCCCGGCCGGTCCTGGCTGGGGCTCGGCTCCGGTGAGGCGTTGAACGAGCACATCCTGGCCGGCTACTGGCCGGAGGCGCCGGAGCGGGTCAGCCGGCTGTTCGAGGCGCTGGACCTGATCCAGAAACTGTTCACCGGCAAGGACATCAAGCACGACGGCACGTACTTCAAGCTGCATAGGACCCGCCTGTGGACGATGCCGGACGCGCCGCCGCCGATCTACATCGCGGCCGCGGGCCCGGTCACGTCGAGGCGGACCGGCGCGCTCGCCGACGGCATCATCACGCCGGCCGCGTCGCTGGATAAGATCGACGGCATCCTCAGCCGGTTCGCCGACGGCGCCCGCTCGGCCGGCAAGGACCCGGACACCATGCCGAAACTGCTGCAGATGCACCTGTCCTGGGCGCCGACCGACGAGGAGGCCTGGGCCAACGCGATGGACCAGTGGCCCAACGGCGGCATGAAGTTCCCGAAGCAGGACATCCGCTCGCCGTTCGACTTCGCGGAGATGGCGAAACTGGTGCGCCGCGAGGACTTCGCCGGCCGGATGGTCGTCTCGTCGGATCCGGACCTGCACCGGGCCGAGATCCAGAAGTTCATCGACGCGGGCTTCGACCGGATCTACGTCCACAACGTGGGCCGCAACCAGGAGGAGTGGATCGAGGCGTTCGGCCGCGAGGTGCTGCCGAAACTCACCCACTAGCGCGGCCGCAACCCGTGGAACGCCACCGCGACCACGGCGTCCGCGATCACCGTGACGTCGTGGCCTCGGTCCGGCCGGTACCACTCGATCAGCGAGTTCACCATGCCGAACAGCAGCCGCGCGGTGACGGCTGCGTCCACGTCCGGCCGGATCCCGCCTTCCGCGATCGCCTGCCGCGCCAGGTCGGTGACGATCAGGTCGAACTCCTTGCGCCGCGCCAAGGCCGCTCGTTCGACGTCGGTGTTGCCGCGCACCCGCAGGAGCAGCGTGACGAACGGCAGTTCCGCCACCAGCACCTCGACACTGCGCCGGACGAGGTGTTCCAGCCGGTTCGTGGCCGTCCCGGTGCGGCAGCCGGGTTCGGCGACCACCTCGAACAGCCCGTCCAATGCCCGGTTCACGGCCAGCCGGAGCAGTTCGCTCTTGCTCGGGACGTGGTGGTAGATGGCGGATTTCGTGATGCCGAGGCGGGCGGCGAGGTCCTCCATGCTGGTGCCGTCGTAGCCGCGGTCGTTGAACACGTCGACCGCGACGCGCAGCAGCGACTCCCGGTCGTACCCCGGCCGGCCGCGCCGGATCGACGGTTCCGCTGTCACGTCGACCCCCTTGCCACCTGACCGAACATTCGGTTGATTAATGCTGCCGGACCGGCAGGTGTCAAGTGGAGGAGTGTCCGATATGCGGGTTGGGGTGATCGGCGGCGGCCGGATGGGTGCCGGCATCGCGCAGGTCTTCCTCGGCATCGACGCCGAGGTCGTGCTGGTCGAGGCCGGTGCCCACGCGGCAGCGGCGGCCGGTGCACGGGTGCTGGCGGGCCTGGCGAAGGCGGCCGAG
>DATBCR010000585.1:0-8217 GCA_036270375.1 Pseudonocardiaceae bacterium
CCGAAAGCCGGTGGAAGGCCGACCGATGGCGCGGTGATGTCAACTGACCGGGAGATCAGGGCACACCCGCACGAGGAGGAAGAAATGCACGTCAACCGCAAGATCACCGGTCTGGTTCTCGGTGCTCTGCTCGGACCGACCATTCTGTTGACCGCCATCACTTCCGGTTCGGCCATCGCAGGCAACCGGGACGCCCACGACGAACCGGCAACCGTCAGCGCCTTCGCGGACGCCTGTCCCGCCGACACCCACTGGGACGCGAACCTGTCGATCTGCGATTGAAGTGTGCCGCAACCGCCATTACATCGGGCCTCCGCTCACGACGCCGCTGACTGCGTCGCCGAAAGCAGCGAGGGCAGCGTTGCTCGCAATTCCCGCAGCAATTGCGCCGACTCCTTGGAATCGACCTCCGCCAGCAGCCGCGCGGCACGGTCGCCGGTCGCGCTCGCCGACGCGATATCGCCGCATCTGGCATGGCTCTCGGCCAGCAGCATCAGTGTTCTGGCCAGCCAGAGCGTCGAGGCGAGCCCTTCGAACAGTTGTCGCGCGCCATGCAGATGCGCCCGCGTGGTCTCATCGTCACCGTTGGCCAGCGCGATCTTTCCCAGGGCGTACAGCGTCTTCGCCTCGATCAGTCGCTCGCCAAGCCGGCGTGCCAGGTCCAGTGCGTGCACGAGGGTCGTTTCCGCGACGTCCAGCCGTCCCTCCCCGTGCCGTAGGACGCCGAGGCTGTGCAGCGCATACGCTTCGCCGATCCGGTCACCGGTGTCGCGGACGATGCGCAGCACCTTGTGCAGCGCGTGCCGGGCGAGGTCGATCTGGTCGGTGGCCAGGTACAGTTCGGCGAATCGGTGCACGACCTGGGTTTCGGTGCGCAGGCAGTGCGCCTCCTGGCAGATGGCCAGCGCCTCGTCGAGTAGCTGTCGCGCTTTCGACATCTCCCCCTCGTCCATCCGGAACTTCGCCAGGCTGCGCAGAATGTGCGCCTCACCGACGAGATCCCCGACGAGCCGCATCGTGTCCAGCGCCTCGGCATACTTGGCCAGCATCGATGTGACGTCGCCACGCAGTCCGTCCACGTGCGCGGCGTTGCGCAGCACCAGTGCGCAGCCATGCGCGTCGCCCTCGGCGCGGAAGATCTCAAGGGCCGACGTGAAGCACCGGTCGGCGTCGGCGAGCCGGGTCTGGAACATGTGCAGCGTCCCCATCGAATACCGCATCGCCGCCACCCCGATACGATTACCGGCCCGCTCGGCGACGTCATGCGCGACACGTGCGCATTCCGACCAGTCGTCGAAATATCCTTTCGCCTCGAACAGGGTCACCGACGTGAGGGAGAGGTCCCAGCACAGTTCGTCCATGCCGGCGTCCGCTGCCTGCCGAACGGCCGCGACCAGTGCCCTCCGCTCGCTTTCCCACCAGTCCATCGGATTGCTGATGCCGTCCAGCACGTTGTGGGACGGCGAATGCCATCGGACGGCGCTACCGTGCAGGATCGTGTAGTCCCCGCCGTACTCCTTGCGATGCGCCTGTTCGGCGAGCGCGAGCCACGCACCGAGTACCCGCGACAGCGCCGCGCTCCGCTCGTCCTCGGTTTCCACTTCGAGCAGCATCTCCGTGGCATAGCATCGGATCAGGTCGTGGAAGCGATAACGCAACAGCCGCGCGCCCGGATACTGGACGATGTCCAATAGCTGTGCGTCGACAAGGCTCTCCAACACGTCGTCGGCCTCGACCGTGCTCGTGTCCAGCAGCGCCGCGGCGATCCAGCCAGGAAAGTCCGGCGCCTGCACGAGCGAGAACAGCCGGAACAGCCGCTGCGCCCGCGCACTGAGAATCCGATACGTGAGGCCGATGTTGGAGCGCAGTGCCAACCCGTGGTGCGCCAATTCGTCCAACCTGCGAGCCTCGTCGCGCAGGCGCAGCACGAGTCCGTCAACTCGCCAGTGCGGCCGGGACGCCAGCCGGGCCCCCGCTATTCGCAGGGCAAGCGGCAGGCCGCCGCAGAGCGTCACGAGTTCGACCACCCCGTGCGGTTCGGCCGCCACCCGATCACGGCCGATGATCTTGGCCAGCAGCTCAACCGACTTGTCGACGTCGAACACGTTGACGTCGATCCAGTGCGCACCGGGCAGGCCGGTCAACTGCGCCCTACTCGTCGTGACGACCGCGCACGACGGGCTGCCGGGCAGCAGCGGCAGGACCTGGTCCTCGCTCGCCACGTCGTCGAGCACCAGCAGCAGCCGTCGGCCGGACAGCCTGCTGCGGTACAACTCCACCCGCTCGTCGACGTCGTCCGGCACCGCGCTGCCGGACACGCCCAACGCGCGCAGGAACCGTGCGAGCAGGGTCGCCGTTCGGTCGTCGTAGCCGGGCGCCCGCATGTCGGCATACAGCTGACCGTCCGGGAACCGGCTGCTCAACTCATGGGCGATGCGCACGGCAAGGGTGGATTTGCCCACCCCGCCTTTGCCCGAGATCGCGACGATCGGCATCCCGTACTGAACGGCGCTCGATCCCGGCTCACCGGACAACAGCTGCTTGATCTCGTGCAGGTGGCTTTCCCTGCCGGTGAAGTCGGTGATACAGGCCGGCAGCTGGTGGGGCACCGCCAACTGTTGCCGCGCCGCCGGTACGGGCCGCTGGTCGGCCCGCACCACGGGCGGCTCGACCGTGTCCGGCGGCAACGCGAGCGCCGGGTCGCGAGTCAGGATCGCCCGTTCCAGGTTCTGGAGTTCCTGCCTCGGCTCGATGCCGATTTCCTCGACCAGGATCGCCCGCGCCCTTCGGCCCACTTCCAGGGCTTCGGCCTGGCGCCCCGCGCGGTACAACGCCAGCATCAGGAACCCCGAGAGTCTTTCGCGCAGCGGATGCTCATCGACGAGTGCCCGCAGTTCGCCACTGATCTCCTCGTGCCTGCCGAGCGCGAGATCGAGTCTGATGCGTTCCTCGACCGCGGCCAGCCGCCGGTCATCAAGGAGGGCGGCGCCGCGTTGCACGAGATCGCTCGGCACACCGGAAAGGGCTGATCCGCGCCACAGCGTCAGGGCGCCACGCAATGTCGCCGCGGCCTCCTCGGCCTGTCCGGCGTCGGCGTGCTGCCGGGCCGACGCGACGAGCGCCGTGAATGCCAGACTGTCCAGCTCGTCCCGCGCGATCTCCAGCAGATATCCCGGCGGCCGTGTCGTGATCGCATCCGGATGTCCGGCGTCGCTGAACAACTTGCGTAGCGCCGAGATGCAGATCTGGATCTGCCCACGCGCGGTGCACGGCGGCGACGTGTCCCAGACGGCGTCGATGAGCTGCTCGACCGACACGACGCGGTTGGCGTTGAGCCCCAGCATCGACAGCACGATCCGCTGCCTTGGGCCACCGAGGTCGAGCGACCGGGGACCGTCCACGAGTTCGACCGGGCCGAGGAGTCTGAGCCCCATGCCACGCCCTCCAGACGTGTCCGACGATCACAATGGAGGTGGACGGGCCGAAGCCGCCGGCTCCGGTATCAATGATCACCCGATCACGCAACGACGCCGCATGATCACGACCACGATAAGTCACGTCTAATTCACCGCAACGAAATGTCGTTGCGGAGGTCGGCCAGTAGGTCGGTCAATACCAGTTCCTCTTGAACGTGGACACCATGGTGTTCCAACACTTCTCGTAAGTCCGGATCCCATACGGCGTCGACAGGGCGGCCGGCCAGCCGGCCACCGGTGACCGAGGCGAGCGCGGCCCGGTAGGCGGCCGCGTCGAACCGCCATGGCTGCCAAGCGAATCGTTCGCGCAGCGTGTTGGCGATGCGGATGCCGCCCCAGTCGAAGTCACCGTGGTACGCCAGTTCGGCGCCTGTCTCGACCAACAGGGTGAGCAGGCGGCTGGCGGCCGTCGACGGCTGCCCGCCGGCACAGACCATCGGCGGGCAGTCGGCGCCGAGTTCGTCGGCGGCGCTGGCCAGCACGATCGGGTTTTCGCACACCCACACCCGGCGTGCGCCCACCCCGAACGCGGGCTGCTTCCGGCCGAGCTGACGCAGCGTCAACACGCACGGTTCGCCGGCCTCCGTCGCCACCGCGAGCATCCGGCCGACCGCGGTCTCGGTGCCGCCCGGCAGCCCAAGGCACAGCACCGTCGAGGACAGCTCGTCCCGGTGCACCCCGACGGCCGCCCAGGCGGCGCGGCGTTCGGCGGCCGAGCCATCGCCGGTCGGTGCCTTCCCGGCCAGTACTCGAACCGCCGCCTGTGCCAGCGTGGCGAGCGGGCGACCGTCGTCAAGGCCGTGCGCATCGCCCGTTGTCGCGGCGGCCAGCCGGGCCAGCGCGACGCCGGTTGCCGGCAGGGCGTCGAGCACCCGTGTCAGCTGGTCCACCAGTGTGGTCGTCGCCGCCGGTTCGGGGCTCAACCGGCGGACCATGCCGGTGGCGTCCAGCCATGCCAGCCATGGCGCCAACTCGGGCCTGCGCTGCGCCAACGCGACAACGGGTGCCATGACCGCTGACCATGCCGCGGCCTCGGCGACCCCCTCGGCCTGCCGATTGGGGACCACGCCCAGCAGCACGGCCGCTGCGGCCACCAGCCCGCCGGGTGCCGCGCCGCTGGTCCGCAACACGGCGTCCACCTCGTCCAGTGACACCGTCAGCGACCTGCCGATGGTCGCGCGACGGCCGAGCAGCAGTTCGGCGGCGCGCCGCTGCTCGGGATCGGCCGAACCCAGCGTGACCGTTCCGGTCAGCGGCCGGCCCAGTTCCAGCCGCCTGCGCACGCGTTCGACCAGCCACGCGGTGTGCTGGCCGCCCAGCAGCCGACGTATCCGTGCGGCATCAGGCTGTTCGTCCATCGGACTACGTGAACAGGGGCTCGGCGGAGTCACCGTCAGGCACGCGCGGCGGCGTGTACGGCTGCGGTGTGTACGGCTGCGGCCGGTCCACGGGCCGACGTTGGCTACCGTCCCAGCGCCACGGCGTGACCAGGACCGCGTCGATGCCGTCCCGGCGCGCCAGTTGAGCGATCGCCAGTCCGGGCACCTGGGGATAGCAACCCCATTCGCGCTCACTGGTCATCACCACGTCCAGGTCGAACGCGGCCAGCAGGCCGAGGCACTTCGCGCGCGAATCGTCGTCGACACCGGCGAACGCCTCGTCGAGGGCGATCAGTCGCGGCACGTGCGGATTGCCGGACGACGTGTAGAACGACGACGCGGCCGCGAACAGTGGCACCGACGCGGCAAGCACCCGCTCGCCGCCGGACGCGGGACCGGTCGCCGGGCGCCACTGGCCGTCCTGGTACCGCTGGATGGCGAACTCGTGCCACGCGCGGTAGTCCAGCGCTCGGGTCAGTTGTTCCGCCCAACCGCCTGCGCTGTCCTGCGCGTGTTCGGTGTTGATCCGTTCCTGCAGGAAACCGCCGACCGCGGCCCGGTCGGCGGCACTCCAGGCGTCCGATGTCTGGCGCAGCAACCGGTCGCGCACGGCGGCCAGGCCGTCCGGCGCGGTGCGTGCCAGCCGCCAGTGCAGCCGCAGCCGCATGCCCGTCGACGTAGGCCGGTCGGCCAGGTCCGCGTTGATCGCCCGGACCTGTTCCTCGGCACCGCTGATCAACTCCTGCAGTGTCCCGGCCACCTCGTTGATCAGGTGGTTCTCCAGGATCTCCCGTTCCTTCGCCGACAGCAGCGTCGCGCGGTGCTCCGTCTCGGCCAGCAGGCCGGCCAGCAGGGTGGGCACGTCCTGTCGGCGGCCCTGGAACAGCACGTCGACGACGATGATGCCGTCACGCACCGTCATACCTACGGAATGGCCGTGTCGGGACAGGGCGTCGGTGAGCAGCTTGTGCTCCGCCGTGACCCGCTGCTGCACCAGTTCCCACGGCCGATCGGCGTCGTCGATGTGCTCGAGTGCCGCGTTGATCGCGCGGGCAAGGCCGATCGCCGGTGTCGGCGCCCACTCGGCGGCCGGGTCTGGCACGTCGAGGTCGGGCAGCACAGTGTGCAGCAGGCCGGTGGCGACGAACGCGCGCAACGCGTTGATCGCGCTGTCCCGCTCGTCGACGGCCTCGGTGATCGACGCGCGCAGGGTTTCCCGCTGCCCGTCCGCCTTTCCCCTTGCCTCGCGGGCCTTGTTCGCGATCCCGTGCTGGTCCCGCTCCGATTCGTCGCGGGCTATCAGTTCGTCGGCCACCTCGGCCAGTTTCCGGTGCAGTTCGTCGACTCCGGCGCCCGCGCTCGCCAGCAGTACCCGGTGCCGTTCCTCGGCGGCGTCGGCTTCGTCGCGGGCCAGCACGGCGGCCGCGTCGCGCTGCTCGCGGTGTTCGACCGCGTCGGTCAACTCCTGTTCGGCCCGCGCCGCTTCGTCGCGGGCCCGCCGCACCGCATGGGCTGCCGGCCACAGCCCGGCGAGCGCCACCCGATAGTCGCCGAGCGCCGCCCGTATCGACGCCAGCTCGGCATCTGTCGGCGGCAGGCCGACGTCGCCCGCGAACTCGGCCGCCTCGGTCCTGGCCGCGACGGCCTTGTCGGCTCGTTCGCCGACCACTTCCTCGGCCCGGGTGAGATGTTCGTCGACCCGGCGTTTGGCGTCGTGTTCGGCCGCGACCCTGATGTGGGCCTCGCGCAGTGCGGCGTCCGAGGGTTGGGCCCGCTGTTCTGTGGTCAGGGTGTCGGCGCGGGCGGTGAGCCGCTGCTCTGTTGTCGCCATTTCAGCCAGCTGGCCGTCGACATCGGCCAGTTCGTCGTGCAGGGCGGCCAGTCTGGCTCGGCGTGCGGCCTCGCGTGCGCCGTCACCGATGTGCACGGCGGTGTCCTTGTGCCACGTCCCGGTGAGCGGCCCGTTGGCGAACCGCCCGTCCACGCCGACCCAGGTGGTGCCGCCGGGCCCGAGGCCGATCGCGGCGAGCACCGAGTTGACCCCGGTGTCGGTCAGGCCGGCCGCCAACGGGTCGCCGCGGTCGATCGCCGGCGTCAGCACCGCGGTGAGGCCGCCGGCAGGTGCTGGTGCAGCGACGGCACGGACGATCACGTCGTCGTGGATCGGGTCGCGCAGGTCCCCGTCCGGTGTCACCCAGGCGTCCAGGATGCCGGCCGCTTCCAGCGCCGCCTCGATGCCGGCTCGATGCTGGTCGGACACACCGTCCGTGAAGTCGACGACCTGCCAGAACGGCGCACCCGGTCGGCCGGCGCGACCCGAGGCGTCCCGCGTGTGCGGCACCGGCGGCGTGTCGTGGCCACCCGCCGCCAGGCGCGCGATCTCGTCGGCGAGCCGCGCATGGGTCCGCCACAGGTCGTCGCGCCGCGCGTCCACCTCGGCGCGACGCCGGCCGAGTTCCTCGGTGGCCCGCCGGACCGCGCCGAGCACGGCGCCGGCCGCCGGGTTCGGACCGGTAAGCGTCTCGGTCCACGACTCCAACGCGGCCAGCACGTCGTCCTGATCGCCGACGCGGATCTCGACCGTGTCGCGGAAGTATCCGGTGTACGCGTCGATCAGCTGCCGAGCCTGGTCGGTCGTCGCCGTCTCGGCCGCGATGATCCGGTCGATGGCCGCCTGTCGCTCGGCCGTGATCCGGTCGACCTCCACGCGTGCCGACCGCAACGCCGTTTCGGCCGCGGTCACCGACCGCAGTAGAGTGTCCAGTTGGGACACTGCGGCGGTCTGCCGGTCGATCGCGTCGGCGCCGGCGCGGATGGCGCGTGCATAGGGTGGCGTGTCGGTGGCGAGTTCGGCCAGCACGGCGGCGTGTCGGGTGCTGATCAGCGCGGCTTCTGCGGCCGCACTCGCCGTGTCGCCGGCTGCCTGGCATGCGGTCGCGTCGATTTCGGCGTCCCGTAAGGCATCGGCCAGTCGGCCTTCCCACCGGAGTGCGGCTTCGACGGCCTTCCGCCGCTCGCTCTCCCGGTCGACCGCGAAGCCGCGCAGGCGTGTGGCGTCCTCGCCCGCCTTCGTGAGTTCCCGCGCGTTGCGCATCTCCGGGCTCTGTTCCAGCGCGACACGTCGCGCTTCCAGCACGGTCCGGACCGCCGCCAGTTCGCCCAACCGGACGGTGGCGGCCGCCAGCGCCTGGTCGGCGGCCTGGTAGGCGCTCTCGGCGGCGCCGAGATCCTGGCTGTGCTGCTCGTAGCGGCTGTGCGCCCGGCGGGGCGGGGCGGCGCAGCGTTTGGCCGCGACCCCCGCGTACCGGCGGTAGTGGGTGAGGAACGCGTCGGCCGCGGTTCTCGCCTCGGCGAGGCCGCGC
>DATBCR010000586.1:0-4595 GCA_036270375.1 Pseudonocardiaceae bacterium
GACGTACTGGCCGAGTGACACGGCCTCGGTGAACCAGCGCCGCGCCGACCTCGGATGTCCGGCCAGCCATTCCGCCCGCCCGAGCAGGACGACCAGCCAGAGCCGAGGGGTCGGCAGCCCGGCCGCCACCAGGTCGTCGAACGCGGTGCGGCCGACCCGAACCGCCTCCGTCAGGCGGCCGGTCTCGGTGAGCGCGTGCACCAGCCCGGCAAGGTGCGTGCTCGGATGCGACGAGAGGTCCGGCGCGTCCGAGTTCGTGCCGAGGTACTTGGCGTGGATCTTCCTTGCCAGGTCGACGGCTTCGGTCGCACGGCCGAGCAGCGCGAGCGCGGACGCCCGGAACGTGGTGTGCCGGAGCCAGGCACCTTGGTACGCCGACAGTTCCGGGTCCGCGCCGACCTCGTCGAGCAGGGCGAGCGCTGGTGCCGGCCGACGGGACACCAGCAGCGCCATCGCCTCGTTGAGCCGCACGACCGGGTGTGCCGGGTGCACATGCCCGCGCACCGCGTCGTTCACGGTTCGCGCAGCCTCGGTGTCCGCGTTGCCCCACAACAGGTTCGTCACCCGGAACGTGCTGACGACCAGCCGCTCGGTGTCGCTGCCGGCCGCCGCGGCCGCCTCCGCGAGCACGCTCTCCGCTGCCGGCCACCGGCCGAGCAGGTAATGCGCTTGGCCGAGCTGCAGCCGCGTCGTCGTGGTGTGGTGTCGAGGGGGGAGCGCGGTGAGCAGGGCGGTGACGTGGCAGTTGTCGTTGGCGTGGAACGCGAGATCGGCTGCCTTGCGCAGGAGTTCCGGGTCGGAGGTGCCGGTCGCCGCAAGCTCCCATGTGGCGATGTTCAGGGCGTCCTGGCGGCGTTTCGAGCCGCGTCCCCGCAGCCGTTCGGCTTGGGACAGCAGGATTTCCACCCGCAGCAGCTGTGGTATCCGGTCCCGGATGACCTCGCCGTACATCGGGTGCGCCAGCATGACGAGGCCGCGCTGCCCGTTGCGCAGCACGCGAACAAGGCCGGCCACGGCCAGATCGGCCGTTACGTGGGCCGGGGCCAGGTCCAGCAGGTCCGTCGGGGACTGCGGCCCGCACAACGCGAGCACATCGAGGACCGGTCGGGCGGCCGGGTCGACGGCGTGCAGGCGGCGTTCGATCAAGTCCGCCAGCAGGGGTGTCCCCAGTGGCCGGGACTCGTCGAGTTGCCACAGTTCACCGGTGAACACCAGTGCTCCGCTGCCGAGCGCACCGGCGGTGATCTCCCGCAGGTAGAGCGGATTGCCTTCGCTGGCCCGGAAAAGCAGCCGGACAGCGCGCGTGGCCACCGGCTGGGCGAGCGCACCGCGGAGCAGTTCCTCCACGCCGTCCTCGCCGAGTGGGTGGACGTCCAGCCGTGTCACGATGTCGTGCCCGGCCAGTTTGTCCACGGTCAGCGGACCGGTACCGCCGGTGCGCATGGTCGCGACGACACGCACCGCCCGCGCGTCCGTCAGCCGGCGAAGCAGCATGGCCGATGTGAGGTCGAGCAGGTGCAGGTCGTCGACGAGCACGATCCGGCGCCTGCCGCGCCATGCGTCGACGATCGCCGTGAGCGCATCGGCGGGATCCGCGAAGTTGGCGCTGTCCGGCAGCAGATGGGCGATCGCACCGAGCGGGACGGCGGCGGCAGCGGCGGTGGCGACCGCGCGACCGGCAAGGAACCCGGCTTTGGTCGCCCGTTGTACGAACTCCTCGGCCAGCCGCGACTTGCCGACACCCTGCGGCCCGCAGAGCACGATCCCGTGCCGGTCCGGATCGGCCAGCCACTCGTCGAACACCGCGGTTTCCGCCTGCCGCCCGATCAGCGGCCAGCCAAGGTCGCCGGTGGTCTTGTGCACGGTCGAACCCCCCACCCGATACCCCCGAACGGGGTACACGTGACAAAGTTTTGTCATGGGTACGGGCGGAGGCGGTGTCTGGCTTCCACCATGGCCGAGCTGTGACCCAGGCCACACTGAATCGAGACAATGGGCACGCGAACGGCGCTGGGACGACACCGAAGTGCCATCCCAGCGCCACGAAACGGTGTTCAGCTCTGGCCGTTGTCCACGTTCAGGTCGACCGGCCTCGGCGCGGTCAGCGCGGTGTGCCCGGCCGGTGACTGCGACAGGACCGTGCCGAACGGCATCCCGCCGGACTCCTGCTGGACATTGCCTACCGACAGGCCCGCCGCCTGGAGCCGGGTTGCCGCGGTGTTCTCGTCGAGGAAGGTCACGTCCGGCACGATGATCGGTTGCGGCGGTGGCGTGGTGACGGCCGTCGACCAGGGGACCGGCACGTCCGGGCGCAGCACCCCTGGCCGTACCGACCAGCTCGACCAGGACGTGGGGCTGTTGGCGCTGGTCTGGTGGCGGCTGTAGATGTCGCCGGAATGGTCCAGACCGAACAGTTCGATCTGGCCGTTGGCGTTGGTGGTGGCGGCAATCTGGCTCATCCGGACGCCGGGGTCCAACTCGGCCCATGGCGTCCAAGTCGTGCCGCCCGGTGTGGTCTGGACCGTGTGCACGACCCGCCGGTCGCTGTCGACGCCGAAGATCTGCATCTGGCCGTTCGCGTTGGAGGCCGCGGTGAACTGGCAGAGGTGGGCGACGACCATGGACGCCCACGGCGTCCAGGTCAGGTCCGGCCACCGAGTGCGGAACCACACGCCGCCCATCTCGGACAGCCCGAACAGCCACAACTGCCCGGTCGCCTTGCTGGTCGCGGCGGCCACCTTGTGGATCGGCACGCCCGATGGCCCGAAGTTGTGCACCCACCCAATGAAGCCGATGGCATTGGCGGTGGCCTGGACGGTCCACCAGATGGTGCCGTCCGCGGCCGCCCCGAACAGGTTCATTTCGTTGAAGGAACTGGCCACCGCGAGCGACCGCAGGTTGGTGCCCGCCGTGAGCAGCGTCCAGTCCGTGTAGGTGTCGCTGCCGGGGGACAGTTCTGACGAGTAGTAGACGCCGCCGGTGGAATTGATGCCGATGTGCTCAAGGCGGCCGTCGGCATTGCAGCCGGCGGTCACGGTGTGCAGCCCGCCGGCCCGCCACTCCCACCCGGGCCAGATGTCCGACCCGGGACTGGTCTCCACCATGCGGAAGATGAGGTCGGCCGCGTTGGTGCCGAGCGCAGACACGCGACCACCGGGCGGGCAGGTCAGCGCGATCGAGGTGCCCCACGGGCCGGGATCCGAACCGGTGAAGCTGAACGGTTTCGGCAGCAGCAGGTGCACGTTGCGCTCGATCGGCGTACCGCTGCGCAGGCCGGAACCGCTGGGCGGCTGTCGGTAGTCGTCCCGCTCGGTCGGATCGTTCGCGGCGAGTTCCCGCGCCAGCGACGCCAGTGCCTTCGGTGTGGACAGGTCACCGCCGTAGGCCACCGGGGCGTCGATGTCCACCATGGTGCTGATGATCGAGATCGTGTTGGTGCTCGCGGCGATCTCGACGATTCGGCTCTGCTGCGGCCAGTCGATGTGCGAAGCGGTGTTGACCTCCCAGAAGCCGCCGGTGCCGGGGACGAGCACACCGTCGCCGGTGTCGACGCCCCTGGCATGCGGGAACACGTGGTTGGCGTGTGTGTGCCCGTTCAGCAGCATGATCACGTTCGGGTAGCGCAGCAGCAGACGTTTGAGGTCGGTGCCGTACTGGAACTGGCCACCACCGGGGTCGCCGGTTTTGTTGTCGATGGTGGCGATCGTGTGATGGCAGAAGAGGATGAACAGCTTGTCGGTGATGTTGGGGTGGGTGATGATCGAGCCGTCCGACTGGATGTAGCTGGACGTGTTGGCCTGTAGCTGCTGCTCCAACCAGTCCATCTGGATCGTGTCGATGGCGCCGTTGGCGTTGCCGTCGTAGTCGACGGTGTCGAGGACGACGTAGCGGATCAGGCCGCTGGCGTCCGGGAACGTGTAGTAGGTGTTGCCGTTCTCCTGGAAGCCGTGCCCGACCGGGAGGCCCGCGGTCCTCTGGTGCTCGTTGATGAACTCGGTCGACGACAGCATCCGGCGGTTCGGGTCCGCGACGACGTCGGCGAAGACGAAGTTGTTGATGTAGTTCGAGATGTCACCCGGCTGCGGGCTCGCCGGGAGATCGGCGCCGCTCATCCACGCCTTCTTGCCCGCGGTGGCCAGGCTGGAGATGTCGTCCACCTTGCAGGCCACGAAGCCGCTCGGGTGCACGGGGTAGTTGCCCTGGATCAGGCCGTCGTGGTTGCCCATGACGGCATACCAGGGCATACCGAGCCCGGTTGACGTGAAGGCCGTGCGGGCGGCGGTCATCAGGCCCGACACGATCGGGAAGCCCCAGAGCCGCCGGTAGTTGTCCACCGGGTTGTCGGAGTCGGGACCGATGGACGACAGCCCGTCCGGCGACCAGTAGTAGCCGTTGTGCACGGTGACCTGGTTCGGACCGCCACCGAAGGCGGCCGACACGCTCTGCTCATTGCCGAGCCCGCCGGAATCGTGGTCGATGAACATGTTCCCGTCGAGCAGGTCGATGTACCAACGGGTCTCGTTGTACTGGACGTTGTCGACCATGTCGCCGGTGACGATCGTGAAAGCCGGTGGCAGCCCCAGCATCGGACCCTG
>DATBCR010000587.1:0-8657 GCA_036270375.1 Pseudonocardiaceae bacterium
CAGCGACACCTGGGTGATGCTCGCGGTGGCGCCGAGGTCGACCTGGAGCCATTGCGGGTCACTGAAAGCGCTCGACCACCGGGTGCCGGTGTTGCCGTCGGTCGCGTTCGACGCCGGGAAGTTGGCGTTCTCGGTGGACGACGCCGTGGTCGGTTTGCCTTGGGACAGCAGGGTCGACGCGGCATGCGCGGTATTGCCGCCGACGATGACCAGGTAGGCCGCGAGCGTGGCGGCGGCGATCACCGCGGCCGCGGCCGGCAGTGCACGGGACAGGGTTGTCCGGCGCCGCACTGCGCCGGACAGGGGAACCTTCATCGGTTTCTCCAGACGCGTATAAGAGAGCGCTCTCAGAAGCTCTCGGCGCCCAGCATGGGACTCGCCGAAATCGCCTGTCAAGGGTCGTCCGGTGGCCTCTTTCCACGCAAGATGCCCAGGTGGTACCGATTCAGCGCAGATCGGATGCGGTACCGCAACGCGGCGGCCGTACCGAAATCCAGATCCGGCGACAGCCCTCGGCGTTGGTCATGCGGGCGGCAGGCTTGTCTCGACCGAGCCGGCCAATGTCGTCGCCGTGTCGCACAACTGGCTATGCGGTTGGTTTCCGGTGACAGTAAGCCGCACGATCTCGGCGAGCGGGGTGTCGTTCTGGCCGGTGTAGCGGCGGTATTCGATCGCGACCACGCAGGTGTCTTGTGCCTGGAACGCCGGGCGGCTGCCCACTTGGATCGGCGTGCCGCTCGCGGCCGTCAGCGGGGCGCCGCGGTCGAACTGTACGTCGACCGTGGCGTTGCCGATCCACCTGCACGACCAGTCGCCGAAACCGGCCTGGGACTCCTGAATACCGGGCACGACCGACAGCGCCTTGGCGTTCAGCAGGGCGCACGCGTCCACCAGCGCGAGTGAACGCGGGTCCGGATTGGTTGTGCGCCTTGGGATCCCGTCCTTGTTGATCACGTCGACCGCCGTGTTGGTCGCCGAATCCGCTATCGCGCAGTAATCCGCCGTGCTGCTGCCGGATTTCAGTGTCGCGCTGACCACGATGCTGTTCTGGTCGGCCAACACGATGGTCCACCGGCACTGCCCGTTGCTCGCCGTGCCCGGTATGACGCCGACCTCGCCCTCCTGGTGGGTTGGCCCCGCTGTCTTTGCGGCTGGACCGACGAACTGGACTTCCGCGTCGATCTGGCCGCCGCCGGCCTGGATCAGCACGTCGCACCGGTCGAAGTTGCCGTAGTTCGGATCGAGTACGGCCCGCCCGAACCTGCCCAGTGTCTGCTGGTCCATCAGCGCACACGGATCGGCCGTCCGCGGATCGCCGATGACGGCCGGCGGTCGCTCGACGGCCGCCGGCGGACTCGGCCGCAACACCAGGAATCCCACCCCGACCACGACCAGCGCGAGCATGGCCGCACCCACCAACACGATCCGCCGGTACGCCGTGAGGGACTGCGCGCTGTTGGTGTTGACTTCCGGAATCGGTGGCACACCCCGGTCGGCGACCAGTTCGTGCAGCCGCTGCCGCGCCACGTCGGCACTGGGCCGTCGGCTCGGCTTGCGGTCCACCATCGTGTCGAGCAGGGTGTTGATCGCCGAGCGGATCGGCACGGCCACGTACAGCGTGACACCGAGGGAGAACATGTCGTCGGCCGCGGTCGTGCCCAGCACCGGATCGGGTGGTGTCAGCTTGGCGTCGCCGCTCGTCGTCACCAACACCTTGGCCGGCAGGACATCTCCGTACACAAGGCCTTTCTCGTGTAGGGCGGCCAGTGCCGACGCGATCTGCTCGCCGAGACGCGCGATTTGTGCGGGCGGCAGCGTGCCCTTGTCCGCCAGGATCTTCGTGAGATTGCGCGACGGCACGTACTCCAGCACCAGCCACCGATCGTCCCCGTCAGTCACCACGTCGAAGACGGTGACGATGTTCGGATGCCGGAATCCGATCTGCGCCTTCGCGGCTTGGTGCGTTCGCCTCATCGCGACGACACGGTCGAGTTCCTGGTCGATCGCGCGCCACACGGCACCCGAGCCGATCTGCTCGTCGAGGCGGTATCGGCCGGCGATCAGCTGACCAGAGCGCACCCCACACGTCTCCGATCTACCCGCCGGCTACCTAGCGTGTTCGCGATACCCGGGAAGGGTAGCAGCCCGATCAGGTGATGTTGTGCCAGTTGGGACATGCCGGCGGCGTGCGCGATCGGGCGTTCCCGACCGGACCTATACTGCCGTGTCCGCCGATGAGGAGCCCCTGTGACAGAGCCTGGACGTAACGGTTCGCGTGCGCTGGTGACGAGCCGGGAATCGGTCGGACTGGTCGTGGGCACGGTGGCGGCGAGCCCGCTGGAATTCTCCGTCGCGGTGGCGCCGGACCAGTTCCTGCAACTCGACGACGTCGTGGTGACCGAGCGGCCGCTGCCGGACGGCACCATCGTGCGGATCGCAGGCGTCGTCACCAATGTGGAAGCCGGCCACGAGGGCGCCCGGTTCGCGTCCGACGTGTTCCTGATCGACCAGGGCGCGTTGCCGGCCGAGGTGAGCGAGGTCGCCGAGGTCTCCGTGACCAGGGTCGAGCCCGAGGTCTACGTGCCGCCCCGACCGGGCACCCCCGCCCGCCGGGCAACCGGCACCGAGCGGGACAGCGCGCTGTACTTCGACACGATGGCCGCCGCGAAGGTGCCGGTCGGCCTGGGTCGGGACGGCCAGCCGGTGTTCCTGAACTTCGAGTTCGTTGACGGCACCCGAGGCGGCCACGTGTCCATCTCGGGCGTGTCCGGTATCGCGACGAAGACGTCGTTCGCTACGTTCCTGCTGCACTCGATCTTCAACTGCGGTGTGCTGCGCGGCGAAGCGCACAACACCACCGCGTTGATCTTCAGCGTGAAGGGCGAGGACCTGCTGTTCCTCGACTACACCAACAGCAGGCTCACCCCGGAACAGCGCGAGAAGTACGCCCTGCTCGGCCTGCCGGCGACCTCCTTCGGCAACGTGCAGGTCTTCGCGCCACCACGGGCCGGCGACCCGACCGGCACCCCCGACGTCCGCGCGCGGGACAAAGCCGTCAGCCCGTTCTACTGGACCCTGTGGGACTTCTGCGAACAGGAACTGCTCACGTTCGTGTTCGCGGACGGCGAGGACGAGCGCGCCCAGTACACGATGCTGATCGGCCAGGTCGCCGCCCGGCTGCGGCGGGACGCGGTGAAAGTGGGCAACGACGGCGCCGTGACGATCAACGGTGTCGCCGCGGCCAACGGCGGCCCACTGCGCACGCTTGACCAGCTCGTCGGGCTGATCGAGGACGAACTCGGCGAGGAGGACACCCGCCGGGACTGGGTGTCCGGCAGCACGTCCACCGGCAGTGTCAATGCTTTCCTGCGACGCCTGCGATCCGCGGTGCGGCCGCTGTCGGCCATTGTGCGCGGCGATCTCGGCCATCGCGGCGATCATTCGGTGACCACGTCCAAGGCCCAGGTCACCGTGGTCGACCTGCACAACCTGCCGGACCGGGCGCAGCGGTTCGTGGTCGGTGTCGCGCTGCGGCAGGAGTTCCGCCGCAAGGAAATGCAGGGCACCGCCCGGCCGCTGATGTTCGTGGTGCTCGACGAGCTGAACAAGTACGCGCCACGCGATGGCGACTCGCCGATCAAGCAGATCCTGCTCGACGTGGCCGAGCGCGGCCGGTCGCTCGGCGTGATCCTGATCGGCGCGCAGCAGACCGCGAGCGAGGTGGAACGGCGGATCGTGGCGAACTGCTCGATCCGGGTCGCCGGCCGGCTGGACTCGGCCGAGGCGTCCCGCCCTGAATACGGCTTCCTGCCGCCGGCACAGCGCCAGCGCGCCACGCTTGCCAAGCCGGGCACCATGTTCGTGGCGCAGCCGGACATCCCGGTGCCGCTGGCGATCGAGTTCCCGTTCCCGGCGTGGGCGACCAGGCCGGGCGAGAAGGGCACGTGGACCGGTGTGGACACCGGCCCGGCCGCACCCGTCGACCCGTTCGCGGCCATTCCCGGCGCCAACAACGACGACCCGGCCCCGTTCTGATGAAGATCCTGCACACCGCCGACTGGCATGTCGGGAAGGTTCTCAAGAACCGGCCCCGACACGACGAGCATCGGGCGATTTTGGCGGACCTGGTGCGGATCGCCGACGAACAGGATGTCGACGTGGTGGTCGTCGCGGGCGACCTGTTCGAGACCGCGACCCCGAACCCACAGGCGCAGAGCCTGGTGATGAAAACACTGCTCACCCTGCGCGCCGACGGCCGGCATGTCGTTGTCCTGGCGGGAAACCACGACAATCCCCGGCTGGTGGACGAGGTATACCGGCCGGTGCTCGGCGAACTGGGCCTGCACGTGCTCGGCTACCCCAAACGCCCGGACGACGGCGGCACGCTCAGCATCACCACGCGGTCCGGCGAAACCGCGAAGGTCGCCGTGCTGCCGTTTCTGTCCTATCGGTTCGCGGTCCGCGCCGCCGAGGTGATCCTGCACGAGTCCGCGCAGCACTCGATGGACTACGCGCGCAAGATCGGCCTGTTCCTCGATTTGCTGTGCGCCGGTTTCACGCCGGACACCGTCAATCTCGTCACCACGCACGGCACGCTGCTCGGCGGTCGCCGTGGCGGCGGCGAGCGCGAAGGCCAGACCCTGCTCGGCTACGAACTGCCCGCGACGCTGTTCCCGGCCGGCGCGCACTACGCCGCACTCGGCCACCTGCACCGGTACCAGCAGATCGACGGCCCGTGCCCGATCGCGTACTCCGGTTCGCCGCTGGTGCTGGATTTCGGTGAACAGGACAACGAACCGATGGCGCTGATCGTGCACGCCACCCCGGACAGCCGGGCGAGCATCCACCCGGTGCCGGTGCACGGCGGCCGCCCGCTGCGCACGCTGCGCGGCACGCTGGACCAGGTGGTGGCCGAGGGCAGGGACGTCCAGGGCAGCGGCGTCGAGGACTGCTTCTTCCGCGTCGTCCTCGCGCAGCAGGCCAGCGCCGGGCTGGCGGATCGCGTCCGTGAGCAGATCCCGAACGTGCTCGAAGTGCAGATCGACGAACAGTTCCGCCCCAAACCGGCCGGCCAGCGGCGGGCCGGCCCGAGCCGCCTCGGCCGCTCGCCGACGGACCTGTTCGCCGACTTCCTCGCTGAGTCCAATGTGGACGACGCACGGGTCGCGAACCTGTTCGCGGAACTGCTGGACGAGGTCACCGGGGGTCCGGCCTGATGCGCCCGCTACGGCTGATGTTCGACGGATTCGGCAGCTACCGCGAGCCGACCGAGATCGATCTGTCCGATGTGGACTTCTTCGTGCTGACCGGTCCGACCGGCTCCGGCAAGAGCACCGTGATCGACGCACTGTGCTTCGCGCTCTACGGCACGGTTCCCCGCTGGGGCCGGGGCAACGTGATCCGCAACGCGCTCGCGCCGTCGACCGCGGAATGCCGGGTGTGCCTGGTGTTCGAGGCCGCCGGCGCCCGGTATGTCGCGGCCAGGCACCTGCGCCGCGACGCCCGCGGCCAGGTGCACACGAAGGAAGCACGGCTGGACCGCCTCGACGACTCGGTGCCCGCCGACGCCGAGCTGACCAAGATCCTGGAAGCCAGCGTCGAGCAGGTCGCCGAGGGTCCGGACGAGGTGGCGAACGGCGTCACCGAACTGCTCGGCATCGGCTACGAGCACTTCACCCAGTGCGTTCTGCTGCCGCAGGGCCGGTTCGCCGAGTTCCTGCAGGCGAAACCGGGGGACCGGCAGGACCTCCTGATCAAGCTGCTGGCCTTCGCGGTGTACGAGGAGGTCGGCCAGCGGGCACGGGAACGTGCCAAGGTCGGCGCGGGCAAGCTGGCGTTGGCGGAGCAGCGGTTGGCCGAAATCGGCGAGGTCGCCGATGACGAGATCACCGCCGCCGAACGGACCGTCACCGACCTCGCGAGCCTCGTCGAGCCGGTGGACGCGGCGGTGGCCGAGATGGACACGCTGCGCGGCCGGTGGACCGAGGCGAGCGGAAATGCCAAGCAGACACGGGAACATCTCACCGCACTGGCCGAATTGCGGATGCCGCCCGGTGTCGAGGCGCTGTCCGAGCAACTGGTCGCCGCGGACGCCCTGGTCGCCGCGCGTGATGCCCAGCGCGCACAGGCCGACGCCACCGAGACCGAGGCCGAACTGGCGTGCGCGGGCCTCACGGAGTTGGCCGTCCTGACCGGCTGGCGCGAGGGCCGAGCCCGCGCCGACACGCTGCGCACCGAACTGGACCCGTTGCGTGGTGCCCTGACCGAAGCCGAGACGGCGGAACGAACACTGGCCGACGCGATTACCGACGCGGAGCTGGCGCTGGCCGCCGCCGACGAGGACGTCCGCCGGATCGACCGCGAACACCGGGCAGCCGCGCTGGCCGCCGACCTGCACACCGGCGAGCCGTGCCCGGTGTGCCAGCAAACCGTTGGCGCACTGCCACACCACGATGTCTCGTCCGATGTGGACACGGCGCGGGCAGCGGTCGAGAAGGCACGAAAGGCAGTCGCAGCAGCCAATCGACAGCACGCTGCCGCGGTCAAGCAGGCGGCCGGCGCGAAGGCGGCCGTGACGTCGGCGGAGCAGCGACTGGCCGAACTGGTGGCCCAGATCGCAGACGCCCCAACCGAACTGGACGCCGCGATCGACGCCCGCCGCGCCGCCGACATCGCACTGGCGGCGGCGAGATCAGCCGCCCGCACCGCACGAACCGCCGCCGAAACCGCGACCCGCGAACGCGCGGCCCTCGCCAGGACCGAGCAGCAGGCGTGGTCGGAACTGCGGGCCGGCCGGGACCGGTTCGTCGCGCTCAGGGCACCGGCCGTCGACGGCGTCGAACTCGCCGCCGCCTGGCGCATCCTGTTGGACTGGGCCGACGGCCAGCGCACACTGCTCGGCACGCGCGCCACCGAACTCGACGCCGCCGAGGCCGACCTCCGTGACCTGGGTACCAAAGCCGCCGCCGCGCTGACCGCACTGCTGGCCGATCACGGCATCGACGTCACCGCCGCACCCGCCCGCGCACCCGTCGACCTGGCCACCCACCGCGCCCGCGCCGACCACGACCTGGCCGACGTCCGCTCGCGCCGGGCCGCGTCGGCCGCGCTCACCGATGAGGTCGCCCGACACAAGGCCGAGCAGGAGGTCGCCGACCTGCTCGGCAACCTGCTGCGGTCCAACAACTTCGAGCGGTGGCTGTGCACGGAGGCGCTGGATTCGCTTGTCCTCGAAGCCTCCCAGACCCTGCTGCAGCTTTCCGGCGGCCAGTACGAGCTGCATCGCGGCGACCGCAACGATCTGGTCGTCGTCGACCACAACGACGCCGGCACCCAACGCCCGGTGAACACGCTGTCCGGCGGCGAGACGTTCCAGGCGTCACTCGCGCTCGCGCTGGCCCTGTCCAGCCAGGTGGTGGCCCTGTCCGGCGGCCGGCGCGACCTCAACTCGGTCTTCCTCGACGAGGGATTCGGCACCCTCGACGACACCACACTGGACACCGTGGCCGCCACATTGGAGCGCTTGGCGGATGACACGTCCCGGATGGTCGGCATCGTCACGCACGTGACGGCGCTCGCCGAGCGGGTCCCGGTGCAATTCGCGGTGCGCCGCGATGGCGCGTCGTCGCGCGTTCGTCGGGTCGTCGTGTGATGGTGGTCGTGTGACGGCGTTACTGACACCCACCTCGTACACGATCGACCCGTGGGATCCCAGCTACGGGGTCGCGGTCGGCGACGAGATCGACGGCCGCGAGTCCAGCGCACGGCTGGATCTCGCGGTCGAACTGGCTGCGCACCAATGGCGCCCGATCGCGCCGAACCGGGACGTGACCCTGCCGTCATCGGTGCTGTTCCTGGACGGCGTACGGCGGATCGACGCCCGGCTGTGGGTGCACGGCGCCGATCCACAGCCGGCACCCGGCCTTGTCGCGTCACTGGCCGCCGGCCTGGTGTGCTGCGACGGCGCGGCAAGGGTCACCGAGGTCCGGGTTGACCGCAGCCTCTACACCGCCGCCGACGCCGGTGACCTGCGCACGCACCACGCCACGTACGCGTTCCGGCGGGCCAAGGCCGGCATGGAGGCGCTGTCACTGGCGGTGCAGCAGCGACTGTCCGAACTGGAGGCCGAGCTGGCCGCCCGCTGGCGCGAGACCAGCGGTGTCGAGGACGACCTGCTGGTCGTAGATGGCCCACTGCGCGGCCGGACGCATCTCGCCCGCACGGTCGGCTACGTCAAGACCCACCACGCCGCGTACCTGCCGCCGGCCCAGGCCCAGGTCGTGGCGGCACTAGGCGCGGGCGAGCGCAGCCCGGTGTTCGCGATGGGCACGTCGTGGCAGCGGCATTCCTGGTACGTCCGGCTGGCCGGCGGTTCGGCCGCGCCGTGGTCGGCCGTCGTCCGCCTGGAATGCTCACCCGACCTGCCAGCCGCCGACGTCGTCACGCTGGCCGATGTCACCACGGTCCTGTTGCCGCCCTTGGCAAGCACACCCCACAAGGACTCGAGGGCACCACAGAACCTTGTCCCGATCGGCGGCCTGGAACGGCAACTGCGCCACCGCCTCGGCGACGCCGCCCTGCTCTACCGCGCCCTGCGCGGCGCTTTGCTGCACGTGTAGGAAACGGGGGCGGGTGCGGAATCACCACCAATTCCATTG
>DATBCR010000588.1:0-9643 GCA_036270375.1 Pseudonocardiaceae bacterium
CGCGATGTCCGTCCGGTAGTCGCCGCCGGCACCGTTGTGGATGCAGTGCGCGGCCGTGATCACCAGGTCGCCGGCCGGACTGTCCACCACGCTCGCCGTGCAGTAGTGCGCGGACAGACCGTTCGCGTCGACCGTGAACAGCGCGCCGACCGTCGGCACGCCGGGACCGAGCGGTTCGGTCGAGCCCGCGTCCGGTGTCGGCGCCGCGGGCGCGTCGGTGGTGGTCGGCGCCGCCGCGTCCTGGGTCACGGGTGCCGCCGTGGTCGTCGGTGCCGGATTCGACGTCGGCACCGGGGTGGCGGCGGCCTGGGTGTCGGTGGTCCAGTGCTGGGCGGCCGCGTCGTTCTCCTCGGCGGACACCGACCGGACCCCGGTCACCGCGTCCCGGCTGGTGTTCGGCACCACGATGCTGCTCGGCACGGCGACCGTGGCCACGACGAGGACGGCGACCACACCGACCACGCCACGCACCGACATGACAACAGATCACCACACCCCGAACCGAAAAGCACTGGTGGGGGCCCCGAATTCAGACATCTCACAGGCCGGATTCACCCATTTCTCAGCCTGGTGGGGTGGATGCGAATACCCTGACGATGTGGAATCCACTGGTCGGGGTGAGGTTCAACGCCCGCCGACGCCGGCAAGGGTGCGGTTCCCCGGCATCAGCCCACGGGCCTACGAACACCCGGCCGACCGTGGCGCCCTGGCTACGCTGCGTTCCGTGCCCGGCTTCGCCGCCGTGCTGAAGTCGACGTCCGGAGCGTTCAGCGAACGCGGCGAACGACTGCTCGCGCTGGGCGGCGGCGTCCGTGTCGGACCGAAGCAGTACCCGGTGTTGCATCGGTTGCGCGCGGAGTGCGCCGAGATCCTGGACCTCGACCCGATCCCGGAGATGTTCGTCACCCGCAACCCGGTCGCCAACGGCATGGCCATCGGCCTCGACAAGCCGTTCGTGATGTTGACCACGGGGATGGTCGAGATCATGGACACCGATGCGCTGCGTGTGATCGTCGGGCACGAACTGGGCCACGTGCTGTCCGGCCACCACCTCTACCGGACGCTGCTGCTGCGGCTGGTCCGGATGATGCAGGGCCTGTCGTGGCTGCCGGTCGGCTACTGGGGCTTGCGCGCGATCGTCGCGGCGCTGCGCGAGTGGTACCGCAAGGCCGAGCTGTCCGCCGACCGGGCCGGGCTGCTGTGCTCGCAGGACCCGGCCGCCGCGCTGCGCGGGCACGTGCTGCTCGCCGGCGCCGTCGACCCGGCCCAGGTGGACACGGCGGAATTCCTGCGCCAGGCACAGGACTACGAGTCCGACGGCGACGTCCGGGACAGCGTGCTCAAGCTGCTCAACACGATCGACGAGACGCACCCGCTGTCCGTCGTCCGGGCCGCAGAGCTGCAGCGGTGGGCGGCGTCCGAGGAGTACCGCGCCATCCTCACGGGCGACTACCAGCGCCGCGACGCCGAGCCGGCCGGCTCGTGGACGCAGGATGTGAAGTCCGCTGCCCGCTCGTACCGGGACTCGTTCGTCGATTCGACCGACCCGCTCGCCCGCGTGCTCAACGAGGTCGGCGGCGTGATCTCGGACACGGCGGGCAAAGTGTGGCACCGGTTCGGCGGCCGGCCGGACACCCACCCGGATCACCCTGACCAGGGTTGATCGCGTCGGCGGCGGCGAACTGTGATATCCAGGTCCGGGTGAGCGTCTATCCCGTTTCCACGGCCCTGCACCGCGAGTGGGCCGCCGACCTGACCCCGAACCGGCTGTACGCGCTGCTGCGCCTGCGGACCGAGGTGTTCGTGCTCGAGCAGCGCAGCTTCTACCAGGACCTGGACGGGCGTGACCTGACGCCGAGCACCCGGCACTTCTGGATCGCGTCCGGCGCGCCCGACCAGGACGTCCCGCTGGCCTACCTGCGGCTGCTCGAGGAATCCGACGGAAGCTTTCGGATCGGCCGGGTCTGCACGGCACGGGACGCGCGCGGCACCGGGCTGTCGCGGCGGCTGATGGCGGCGGCGCTTGCCGAGATCGGCGACCGGGAGTCGGTGCTGGACGCGCAGGTCCAAGTGGTCGACCTGTACCGGGGGTTCGGCTACGAGACCGAAGGCGAGCCGTTCGACGAGGACGGCATCATGCACATCACCATGCGCCGGCCGGCCAGCCGCTGAGCTTTACCTGGCCGCGCCCGGCGGGGCTGTTTCGGTGATCACGGCGACGGCCCGGTCGAGATCGGCGTCGGTCAGGTCGGCCCGGACCGTGAGCCGCAGCCGGGACACCTTGTCCGGCACCGAAGGCGGCCGGAAGCAGCCGACAACCACGCCCTCGGCGCGGCAGCGCAGCGACCAGTCCAGCGCGTCGTCCGGCGACGGCGCCCGCACCGACACCACGGCCGCGGCCGACTCGCCGGTCCGGAAACCGGCCGCTGTCAAGCGATCCACAAGGGTGCGGGCATTGTCCAGCACCCGGGCGCCACGGTCCGGTTCGTCGCGCAGGACCCGCAGGGCGGCCAGCGCGGCGGCGGTGCTTGCGGGTGCCAGCCCGGTGTCGAAGATGAAGCTGCGCGCCGTGTCCACCAGGTGGTGGATCACCCTGCGCGGCCCGACGACGGCGCCGCCCTGCGCGCCGAGCGACTTGGACAGCGTGAGTGTGGTCACCACGTCCGGCGCGCCCTGCAGGCCCGCCGCCGCGACGCCGCCACGGCCGCCGTCGCCGAGTACACCGAAGCCGTGCGCGTCGTCGACGACCAGTGCGGCGCCGTATTCCCGGCACGTGGTCGCGAGCGCTGACAACGGCGCTAGATCACCGTCGACGGAGAACACCGACTCGGTCACCACGAGTGCCCTCGGCTTCGTCCGGCTGGCCAGGGCCCGGTCGACGGCCGCGTTGTCGGCGTGCGTCACCACGGCCAGTTCGGTCTTCGCCAGCCGGCAGCCGTCGATCAGGGACGCGTGGATGAACTGGTCCGCGACGATCGCCGAGTTCTGGCCGGACAGCGCGGTCATCGCGGCCAGGTTGGCCGCGTAGCCGGTGGCGAACACCAGAGCCGCCTGCGCGCCGACGAACGACGCCAGTTCTAGTTCCAGCTCGGTGTGCAGCTCGATCGACCCCGTGACCAGCCGTGATCCGGTCGAACCGGCGCCCCAGCGCAGCGCCGCCGCGGCCGCCGCGCCGGTCACGCGCTTGTCCCGGGTCAGCCCGAGGTAGTCGTTGCCGGCGAGGTCGAGATCACCGGAACTGGCCGGGCGGGGCCGCAACTGGCGCTTCAGACCCGCCGCCCTGCGTTCGTCCGCGTGCGCGTCGACCCAGTCGAAGACGTGCTCGGGTCCCACACGAACCGCCTGGCCCGTCGTCGCAACAGGAGTGCCCACCGGGGCATCCTAGGTGGCGCCGGATCAAGGCCCGGGACCACGGCTTGGTGTCGGTGCCGTCGGGATGCGACGATGCGGGAGACCCAACGCGAGGGTGAGCGAGGAAGCCGGTGCGAATCCGGCGCGGTCCCGCCACTGTGACCGGGAAGTCGGCCTCCACGTGTGCCACCGGGGCGAAGCAGCCCTTGTCGTGGCCACCACCTTGACCCGGGCGTGGACACCCGAGGAAGGAAATCGTGGGCATGACGGGATTCCCGTTCTCCGCCGTCGTCGGCCATGACGACCTGCGGCTGGCTCTGTTGTTGAACGCGGTGCACCCGGCGATCGGCGGGGTGCTCGTGCGGGGCGAGAAGGGCACGGCCAAGTCGACCGTGGTGCGGGCGTTGGCCGAGCTGTTGCCGGAGGTCGCCGTTGTCGACGGGTGCCGGTTCGCGTGTGATCCGGCGGCGCCCGATCCGGGCTGTCCGGACGCGCCGCATGCCGCTGGTGTCGGTCTGCGCCGGACGGCTCGGCTGGTGGAACTGCCGGTTGGTGCGACCGAGGACCGGCTGATCGGCTCGCTCGACCTGGAACGTGCGCTGACGGAGGGCATTCGGGCGTATCAGCCGGGCCTGCTGGCCGGCGCGCATCGTGGCGTGCTGTATGTCGACGAGGTCAACCTGCTGCACGACCATCTCGTCGACCTGCTGTTGGACGCGGCCGCGATGGGGCGGGCGCACGTCGAGCGGGACGGTGTTTCGGTGTCGCACGCGGCGTCGTTCCTGTTGGTGGGCACCATGAATCCGGAGGAGGGCGAGCTTCGGCCGCAGCTGCTGGACCGGTTCGGCCTGACCGTGCGGGTGGTGGCGGCCCGGGAGGTCGGGGTGCGGGCCGAGGTGATCCGGCGGCGGTTGGCGTTCGAGGCCGATCCGGCGGGTTTCGCCACCGGGTGGGCCGCTGATGATCGTGCCCTGGCTGGGCGGATCACGGCGGCGCGGGCCGTGCTGCCGCTGGTTGTGTTGCCGGACACGGAGGTTCGGCGTATCGCGGCCATCTGTGCGGCACTTGAGGTCGACGGTATGCGGGCCGATCTGGTGGTGGCCAGGACCGCGCTGGCGCATGCGGCGTGGCGGGGCGTGGACGTGGTGACCGAGGAGGACGTGACGGTCGGGGTACGGCTCGCGTTGCCGCATCGTCGGCGCCGGGACCCGTTCGACGAGCCCGGTCTCGACGACGACCAGTTGGCCGAAGCGATGCGGGACGCGGCCGACCAGGTGGACGAGGACCCGGATCCCGATCCAGATCCGGCACCCGACGGCGGTGGTGGTCCGGACCCGGTCGGGCCGGAATCGTCCAACGGTGAACCGGATCGACGGCCGGCACCCGCGCCCGATCAGCCCCCGGCCACGCCGACACCGTCGTTTCGGGCTCGGCTGTTGCGGGTGCCCGGTGTCGGCGAGGGTGCACCGGGGCGTCGGTCGCGTGCCCGCGCGGGTTTCGGTCGGCTGGTGCGCGCGGCTGACGTCGGCGCGCCGGACGGCGCCGGTCTGCATCTGATCGGCACGCTGTCGGCAGCCGCGCCGTATCAGCGCGACAGTGGCCGGACCGGGCCCGGACTTCGGTTGCGGGCCACGGATGTGCGCCGGGCCGTGCGTGAGGGCAAGGAGGGCAACCTGGTGCTGTTCGCGGTGGACGCGTCCGGCTCGATGGCGGCCAGGTCCAGGATGTCCGCGGTGACCGGGGCCGTGCTGTCGCTGCTGTCGGATGCCTATCAACGCCGCGACAAGGTGGGTGTGGTGACGTTCCGGGGGACCGGCGCGGAACTCGTGCTGCCGCCGACGTCGTCGGTGGAGGCCGCGGCCCGCCGGCTGCGCCGGTTGACCACCGGTGGCCGGACTCCGCTGGCGGACGGCCTGTTGCGGTCACGCCGGGTACTGGCGGCGGAGCGGCTGCGGGATCCACGGCGGCGGGCGCTGCTCATCGTGTTGACCGACGGCCGCGCCACCGCGACCGGTGCCGGTGGCGAGCCGGTCGCCGATGCCTTGCGGGCCGCGGGTTTCCTCGCGGCGGACCGGGTCGCGTCGATCACGGTGGACTGCGAACACGGCCCGGTGCGGCTGGGTCTCGCGGCCCGGCTGGCGTGTGCGCTCGGTGGGCCGTGTCTCACGCTCGCTCAACTGTCGGCCGACCAGGTGGCCATGGTGGCCAGGGCCGCCTGACCCGTCGATTGGTGGGAGGTTGTTGTGCCACAAGGAAAACCGGAAACGATCCCGGCCGACGGGCTGACCACGCGGCAGCGCCGCAACCGGCCGCTGCTGATCGTGCACACGGGTGTGATGAAGGGGAAGTCGACGGCCGCGTTCGGGTTGGCGCTGCGTGCCTGGCACCAGGGGTGGTCGATCGGCGTGTTCCAGTTCGTGAAGTCGGCCAAGTGGAAAGTGGGCGAGGAGGCCGCTTTCCGTGCGCTGGGCCGGGTCAACGAGCAGACCGGCGAGGGCGGGCCGGTCGAATGGCACAAGATGGGCGAGGGCTGGTCGTGGACCCGCAAGCACGGCACCGACGACGATCACGCGGCGGCGGCACGGGAGGGCTGGGCCGAGATAGCGCGGCGGTTGGCGGCTGAGCGGCACGGCATGTATGTGCTGGACGAGTTCACGTATCCGATGCACTGGGGGTGGGTGGATGTGCGGGAGGTGGTCGAGACGCTGGCCGCCCGGCCCGGCACGCAGCACGTGGTGATCACCGGCCGCAACGCGCCGCCCGAGTTGGTCGAGGCGGCGGACCTGGTGATGAGCACCACCAAGGTGAAGCACCCGATGGACGCCGGGCAGAAGGGCCAGCGGGGGATCGAGTGGTGACGACGCCGAGGGTGGTGATCGCGGCGCCCGCGTCCGGCAGCGGCAAGACGACCGTGGCCACCGGCCTGATCGCGGCGCTGGTCGCTCGCGGCCGTCGCGTGGCGCCGTTCAAGGTTGGGCCGGACTACATCGACCCCGGCTACCACGCGCTCGCCGCCGGGCGGCCCGGTCGCAATCTGGATCCGGTGCTGGTCGGCGAAGACCGAATCGCTCCGTTGTTCGGGCACGGCGCGGCCGACGCGGACGTGGCCGTCATCGAGGGCGTGATGGGCCTGTTCGACGGCCGGAGCGACACCGCCGGTTTCGGCTCGACGGCCCATGTGGCCCGGTTGTTGGACGCGCCGGTGGTGTTGGTGGTGGACGGGCGCGGACAGGGTCGGAGCCTTGCCGCGCTGTTGCACGGCTTCCGCGGCTACGAGCCGACGGTCCGCCTGGCGGCCGTGCTGCTCAACCAGGTCGGCTCGCCTCGGCACGAGCAGGTGTTGCGGGAGGCGTGCGCGGAGATCGGCCTGCCGGTGGTGGGGGCGGTGCCGCGCGGTGCGGACGTCGCGCTGCCCTCACGGCATCTGGGTCTGGTGCCGGCGGTCGAATACGGCGAACCGGCCCGGCGGGCGGTCACGGCGATGGCGGAGCTGATCACACGATCGGTTGATCTTGACGCGATTTCTCGGCTGGCCGCGACCGCCGGTCCGCTGACGGCGACCGCATGGGACCCGGCCGTCGAGGTGGACAAGATCGACGTTTCGCCCGTTGTCGCGGTGGCGGGTGGGTCGGCTTTCACGTTCGGTTATGTAGAGCACGTCGAACTGCTCGCGGCCGCTGGTGCTCAGGTCGCGGTGTTCGATCCGTTGCGGGACGAGGCATTGCCGGACGCGGCTGCCGCGCTTGTCCTGCCCGGTGGTTTTCCCGAGCAGCACGCGGCGGCCCTCTCTGCGAACACCAAACTGCGTGATGCTGTTGCCGAATTCGCTCGATCGGGTGGACTCATTCAGGCGGAATGTGGCGGACTTCTCTATCTGCTCGACCGCCTGTCCGGCGAACCCATGTGCGGCGTGTTGCCCGGCACCGCCGAGCTGACCGGTCCGCTCGTGCTCGGCTATCGCGACGCGGTGGCGGCCGTCGACTCCGCCGTGCACCGAACCGGTGAACGTCGTACAGGGCATGAGTTTCACCGCACCCACGTGATCGACACCGTGTCCGACGCCGCATGGCACTGGCGCGACCACGACGGCCATCCGGTCCGCGAAGGCTTCGCCGATCACCACGTGCACGCCTCCTACCTGCACACACACCCGGCCGGCTATCCCGAGACCGTGACCAGGCTGGTGCGCGCGGCGGCCCGGCCATGAGCCCACGGTTGATCGGCGTCGGTGTCGGACCCGGCGATCCCGAACTGCTCACGCTCGCCGGGCTGCGCGCGATCCGGGACGCCGGACGGGTGTTCGTGCCCGTGCTGGCAGCCCGCGAACTCGGTCGGGCCGAGGCAGTCGTCCGTGCGCATCTCGACGAAGCCCCGACCGTGGAACGGCTGGTGTTCGCACTGTCCGATCCGGTCACCGGCCCGCAGCACCGGCGTCGCCGGCACTGGGACGCGGCAGCTGAGCGTGTCGCCGCGTATCTGGCCGAACACGGTGGTACAGCGGTGTTCGCCACCATCGGCGACCCGACGATCTACTCCACGTTCGGGTATCTCGCCGGGACCGTCCGCGAGCTGCTGCCGAACGTGCTGATCACCACCGTTCCGGGCATAACAGCCATGCAGGCGGCGGCCAGTGCGGCGGGTGTCACCCTCGTTGAAGGCGCGGAACCACTGACCGTGCTGCCAGTGGCGCGCAACGTGACCGCCGTGCGGGAAGCGCTCGGTCGGCAAGGTACGGTCGTCGCCTACAAGGGCGGGCGAAGGCTCGAAGAACTGCGCGAGGTGATCGAGCAGGCCGGTGCGCTGGACCGGGCTGTCTACGCCGAACACCTGGGCACACCGGACGAGCGGGTCGTTCCACTGTCCGAAGTGGACGTTTCGGGCGGGGCGACCGGCGGCGCGCCCTACCTGTCGACGGTGGTCGTGCTCCCGTCGCGCGGAGACAGAGGAGAACAGCTATGACATCGGGTCGGGTCTCGTTCATCGGAGCCGGACCAGGTGCGGCCGACCTCATCACGCTGCGCGGCGCCAAACGGATCGCCGAGGCGGACATCGTGGTGTGGGCGGCCAGCCTCGTCGACCCCGAGTGCGTGCGCGGACACGCCCGGCCGGACGCCGAGTTGATCGACTCGTCCCTGATCACGCACGATGATGTGCTTGAGGTGTACCGGCGGGCGGCGGGCCAGAGACTCGCGGTGGCGAGGGTGCACTCGGGTGATCCGTCGCTGTGGGGCGCAGTGCAGGAGCAGTACGACGCGTGCCAGCGGCTCGGCCTCGATGTCGAGATCGTGCCCGGTGTGTCGGCGTTCTCGGCCGCCGCGGCCATCGTCGGCCGTGAACTGACCGTGCCGGAGGTGGCCCAGTCGGTGATCCTCACCCGATTGGAGGGCGGAAAGACGCCGATGCCCGACGGTGAGCACATCCGCGAGTTCGCCCGCCACGGTACGACAATGGCGATCTTCCTGTCCGCAGCACGCAGCGGGCAGTTGGTCGACGAACTGCGGGCGGGTGGCTATGCGGACGACACACCGGTCGTGGTGGCGTACAAGGCGACCTGGCCGGACGAACTGATCCTGCACACCACGATCGGCGAACTGGCGGAGACCGTCAAGCAGCACAAACTGTGGCGGCACACGCTGTTCCTCGTCGGCAAGGCACTACGAGCCGGCGGCACCCGCTCGCACCTCTACAACGCGGGCCACTTCCACACCTACCGCAAGGCCGACCCCGCGGCCCGCCGCGAACTACGCGCCGCCACCCCTACTCCCGGCCCCACTCCCACCCCCACTCCCGCTGAGCCGGCCGGCTCACAACCGTTGCACACCAGCCGTTCCGGTTGGGTAGCGGCCAAGGTCGGTCGCTGGTCGCCGCAGGACGGAACCACGCTGCCCGGCGGCCAGGAGTCGGTGGCGGCGTGGTCGGCGGTCCGTGGCTGGCAGGAGACCGCACGCTCGGCCAACCGCAGCGGCTACCGAACCCGCCCGGTGCCGGACGGTCCGCGCCCAGTCCGCCCGGTACCGGCCGACCAGGAGACGTTGGCCCTGGAATCCACCCCCCCGCCCGAACCGGCCGACCCCCCCAAACCCAAACTGACGGCCGTACCGACACAGCAACCAACGGGTCGCCCACGACAGGGCGGCGGCAAGAAGACCGGCCAGAAACGCAACGCGGCCGCGAAGTCGAACCGCCAGGGCGGCGGCAAGTCCGACGGCCCGGCCGGCCAGCCATCCAAGCTATGATGATCCAAGGCGACGCGATCCGAGTCCGAGTACGAAGAGGACTCCAGACCCAGATG
>DATBCR010000589.1:0-5882 GCA_036270375.1 Pseudonocardiaceae bacterium
GGTCGCCTTGTGGCCGGTACGGGACCCCGAGACCAGCCTGCTGATGAAGGCGTTCTACACAGGAATGCGCGACGGCTTGAGCAAGGCGGTCGCCCTGCAGGCGGCACAGCAGCACGTACGAGACCTCACGATTACCGAAGTGATCGCGTACTGCGAGAGCATCCGGCCATCGGCGGAGGCGAGCCACTTGGCGATCGCGCGCAGTATCGCTGAGCTGCGTGTGCGCGCTAGCGACGTCGCCGGTGCGGTCCGGGACTACGAGGAGATCCTGCGGCAACTCAGCCCGACGGCGTTGGGCCGGGCGGGATTGGCCACGTTCTTGGCAACGCTCAAGGACGTACCGCCAGGTACGTTCACGCCGGACTACGGTCGTCGGCCCTTCGACATGCCTATCTGCTGGGCGCCGTTCACGCTCGTCGGTGACTGGCACTGACGGTATCTGGATGTCGGGTTGTGTCCTAGGTTCTAGCCAAGCGAGAATATGCGGCGAAACAATACCGAAAGCGTCGGTAACGTGCGCACGGCGGGCCGGGTGGTTGCCCGGCCCGCCGTGGCGTGTGGTCGACGGTGTCAGGATTCAGGAGGCCGCCGAGATGTGGAAGGTCGCGTCGGCAGCGGCGGCGAACGAGTTGTCGAACGTCTTGCTCAGGTCCACGCCCTTGACGTCCGGGTTGAACGCCGACAGTACCTTCAGCACGGTCGGCGGGCCGTCCGCCGGCATGGTGCCGGTCGGGTCGTAGATGCCCAGTTCGTTGTGCAGCGCCTGCGTGTAGGCGTCCTTGCCGGTGCCGGCGTAGTAGGCGGCGGGCATCTTGTCGGTGATCTCGGCCGCGGTGTGCGTGTGGATCCAGTTCAGCGTCTCCACGTAGGCGTTGACCAGCTTCTGCACGGTGTCCTTGTGACTGTTCGCGTAGTCCGTCGTCAGGTAGAGGCTCGACGCCGGGTAGACGCCGCCGAGTGCCTTGCGCGCGCCGGCCGCCGTGCGCATGTCCAGGATGATCTTCGCCTGTCCGGTGTCCACCAGCCGCGACACCGTCGGCTCGGTTGTCATGCCGCAGTCGATGCTCTTGTGCTGCATCGCGGCGATGAACGTGGTGCCGGCCTGCACGCCGAGTTCGTGGATGTCGCTGACGGCGACGCCGTTGCGCACCGCGAGGTACTTGGTGAGGAAGTCGGTCGACGAGCCGACGTCGGTGATGCCGAGTGACTTGCCCTTCCAGTCCGCGGGCGACGTGATGTTCGGCTCGTCCGAGCGGCACAGTTCCACCTCGCCCGGCACCTGCAGCAGTTGCGCCACCTCCTCGGTGGACTTGCCCTTGGCCTGCAGGTCGATGTTGTGGTCGTAGAAACCGACGACGGCGTCGACCTGGCCGGCGATCATGTCGGTCTCGGCGTTGACACCGGCCGGCTCGTCGGACAGCTGCACGTCAAGGCCCTGCTGGGCGTAGAAGCCGAGTTGCTGCGCGAGCATCGCCGGCAGGTAGATCTGCTTGTCCAGCCCGCCGACCATGATCTTCACGGTCGGTTTGCCGGCAGCGTCGGTGCCACCGGACGACGAGCCGCACGCGGCCGCCGTGCCGGCGAGTGCGAGGGCGGCGCCGAGCACACCCAGGGTTTTCAGCAGCCTCGCGGCCATGGGAAACTCCTTCCGTACCAACACATCGGGACCTACAGGCCGGCTGAGTCGCCGGTGGCGGCCGGCGGGCGCCAGGCGAGCACCTGGCGTTCCAGCAGGGTGATCAGACCTTCGGCGACCAGTGCGATGATCGCGATGACGAACATCGCGGCGAACACGCCGTTGGGGTTGAAGGTGTTCTGCGACTGCGCGATCAGCAGCCCGAGGCCCTGCTGGGCACCCATGTACTCGCCGACGATCGCGCCGATCAGGGCGAAACCGAAACTGACGTGCAGACTGGCCAGGATCCACGTGAACGCGGACGGCAGCACCACCTTGCGGGTGACCTGGCCGGGCGACGCGCCGAGGATGCGGGCGTTGTTGATGAGCGCACGGTCCACCTCGCGGGCGCCCTGGAACGCGTTGAAGAACACCGAGAAGAACACCAGAACGATCACCAGCAGCACCTTCGACTCCAGCCCGAGTCCGAAAGCGACAGTGAGAATGGCACCGAGCACGATCCTCGGGATCGAGTTCACCACCTTGATGTACGGGCCGAACACGTCCGCGAGGAACCGCACCCGCCCGAGCGCGATGCCCAGTGTCACACCGAGTGCGACACCGATGACGAAGCCGAGCACGGTCTCCTCGAGCGTGACGCCGATCTGTGTCCACAGTGAACCGTAAGGCGTGCCGGTCTGGAACCAGGTGATCGCCTGCCGCACGATTTTGGTCGGCTGGCCGAAGAAGAACTCGTCCACGATCTGGAGCTGGGTGCAGAGTTGCCAGCCGCCGAACACGAACACGAACACTGCGGCGCGCGCCAGGTAGACCACGGTCCGGCGGCGCCGGAGCCGCGCCGCGAACTGAACGTCGACGACGTCCTCGGCGGACTCGGTGTCCTCTGATTGGGTCAGAATGGTCATGTTTCGGCCTCCTTATGCGGTCGCGGCGGCGGTCTGGCGGGCGTAGGCGAGCCGCACCTCGTCCCGCAACGCTTCCCAGATCCGCTGGTACAGATCGATGAAGTGCGGGTCGAAACGGATTTCCTGGACGGTGCGCGGCCGGGGCAGGTCGATCGGGTAGACCGCCTTCACCGTGCCGGGACCCGCGGACAGCACCACGACCTTGTCGGCGAGCGCGATGGCCTCCTCGAGATCGTGCGTGATGAATACGACCGACGGCTTCGTCAACTGCCACAACGACAACAGCTCGTCCGACATGATCGATCTGGTCTGCACGTCCAGCGCGGAGAACGGCTCGTCCAGCAGCAGGATGCCGGGCTCGTTGATGAAGCTCTGCGCCAGCGCGACCCGCTTGCGCATCCCCCCGGAGAGCTGGTGCGGATAGCGGTTCTCGAAGCCGGTCAGCCCGACCCGGCGCAGCCAGTCCCGCGCCCGCTCGTGTGCGATCTGCCGGCCGGTGCCCCGGAACAGCGGCCCGGCGGCCACGTTGTCCAGCACGTTCTGCCACGGCAGCACCGCGTCCTGCTGGAACACGAACCCGGTCCGCGCACCGATCCCACGCACCGGCTCTCCATCAACGAGCACCTCGCCAGACGACGGGCGTTCCAGCCCGGCGATCAGCGTCGCCGTCGTCGACTTCCCGCAGCCGGTCGGGCCGACCACGGCGCAGAACTCGCCCGGCTCGATGGTCAGGTCCAGGTTCAGCAACGCGGTGTGCACGCCGCCGGTCGGGGTGCGGAACCGCTTGGTGACCGCACGCAGCTCGATCGCGCCTTCGGTGGTGCTCGTCATGCCGGCGTACGCTAGGTGTCGCGGCACGTGACGGACAGATTTCCCGGTGTTACGCGCTTATCGGCCATTACCGCGACTTCTGAGCCTTCTGAGCCCGGGTCGCGCGGTCGCCGGGTGCCGTTTCGTGGTGCACACTCAAGCGGGTGAGTCGCCGCACGAAACTGTCCACCAGGATGCTGGTCAGCCAGGTCGTCATCCTGTTCGTCACCATGTGCATCGGCTTCGCCCTCTACACGAGCCTCACCAACGACCAGCTCGACCAGCAGTACCGGTTGCGCGCACTGTCCATCGCGCAGACCGTCGCCGGGCTGCCCGAGGTGCGCGATGCCTTGCTGCACAACGACATCAGCCCACACAGCGCGGTGCAGGCGCTCGTCACCAGCCTGCAGCAGAGCACCAGCGCCCGGTTCATCGTGGTGATCGATCCGGCCGGCGTGCGGCTCACCCATCCCCGGCCGGAGCTGATCGGGCAGCGGGTCACCGAGGCGGTGATCGCGATGGACGGCCAGTCGCACACGGGTGTCGACCCCGGCGTGCTCGGGCCGTCCGCGAACGGCAAGGCGCCGGTGTTCTCGTCGACCGGCAAGGTGATCGGCGAGGTGTCCGCCGGCATACAGGAGGCGCAGGTCACCGGGGCGCTATGGCAGGAGCTGCCGTTGATCGCCCTGTATACGGTGGCGGCACTGGGTTTCGGCGCGATCGCCGCGTTGTTGTTGGCGCGCAGGCTCAAGCGGACCACGTTCGGCCTCGAACTGCACGAGATCGCACGGCTGCTGCAGGAACGCGAGGCGATGCTGCACGGCGTCCGCGAGGGCGTGATCACCTTCGACCCCAAGGGAAACATCACGCTGATCAACGACGAGGCCCGCAGGTTGACGGAGCTTGGGGCCGGCGCGGTCGGCATGCGGCTCGACGAGTTGCTGCCCGACGGCCGGCTGCGCGACGTGCTGACGGGCACGTTGGACGGCGCCGACCAGATCGTGCTCACCGACACGCATCGGTTGGTGGTCAACCGGATGGCGGTGCACCTGACCGGCCGCCCGCTCGGCGCGGTGGCCACGCTCCGGGACCGCACCGAGGTCGACGAGCTGATGCGGGAACTGACCAGCACCCGGGGCCTGACCGACGCGCTGCGCGCCCAGCAGCACGAGTTCGCCAACCGGATGCACACCGTGGCGGGGCTGCTGGAACTGGGCCGGTACGACGAGGCGACGGCGTTCCTGACCGAGGCGGGCGACGCGGTGGCCGGCTTCGCCGAGTCGGTCGGCGTCCGGATCGGCGACCCGGTGGTGGCCGCGTTGGTGGTGGCGAAGGCGACGGTGGCGCGGGAACGCGCGGTGACCCTGTTGCTGACCGACGACTCGGCGGTGCCCGGCCGGCTGCCCGACGTGCAGGCGGTGGTGACCGTGCTCGGCAACCTGGTGGACAACGCCATCGAGGCGGCCAGCCGTGGTCCGGCGCCCGCGCACGTCACGGTCCGGTTGCGGCTACGGACCCAGGACGCGGGCGACGAGCTGACCATCCGGGTCAGCGACACCGGTCCGGGCATTCCGGCCGGCGCGAGCATGTCCATCTTCCGGGCCGGATTCACCACCAAACAGGACATTGCCGGCGTCGGGCGGGGTATCGGGCTGGCCCTCGTGCACCAGGTCGCCACCCGGCTCGGCGGCCGGATCACCGTCACCGACGGGCCGGGGCCGGTGTTCACCGTCGTCCTGCCGCTGCCGGCGCCCGCGGTGCTGACATGATCGGCACGCTCGTGGTGGACGACGACTACCGGGTCGCCGAGATCCACGCCAGCTTCGTCGCCCGGATCGCCGGTTTTCAGGTGGTCGGCCGGGTTTACACGGCGGCGCAGGCCCGCGCGGCGATCGACCGGCTGCGTCCTTCGCTTGTGCTGCTGGACCTGTACCTGCCGGACGGCCACGGCCTCGACCTGATCCGGGCGCTCGACGCGGAGCGTCCGTACCGTCCCGATTTCCTGGCGATCACCGCCGCGCGGGACGTGTCGACCGTGCGCGGCGCCATGCAGCTCGGCGCGGTGCACTACCTGGTCAAGCCGTTCGGGTTCGCGCAGCTGCGGGAACGCCTTGACTCGTACCGGGACCTGCACCGCCGGATCAGTTCGATCGGTTCGGCGAGTGAGGCCGACCAGGAGCAGGTGGACGGGCTGTACGCGCTGCTGCGGCCGTCGGCCGGCCAGGGTGTGCTGCCCAAACGGCATTCCGCGCCGACCATGACGCTGGTCCGCGACCTGGTACGGGCCGCGGATGACGACGTGTCCGCCGCCGAGGTCGCCGCGCGGCTCGGCATCAGCCGGCCGACCGCGCAACGCTACCTGTCCTACCTCGCGGCGAAGGGGATGGTGGAACTCCGGCTGCGGTACGGCGGGCCGGGTCGGCCGGAACAGCGGTATCGCGCGGTGCGCTGAGACTTCAGCCCGTCGTCAGGTTGAGGCAGCACCCTGGTCGCACAGGGACCTCGAACCTCGACCTCGGAGAGGCGGAGCC
>DATBCR010000590.1:0-5945 GCA_036270375.1 Pseudonocardiaceae bacterium
GTGGCTGACCGGTTGACGCACGGCCGTAGCTGACCGGTCGCCGCAGCATGTGGAACCGGTTGCGCACCGCCGTGGCCGACCAGTTGGCGCACCGTTGTGGCTGGCCGGTCGCCACGCCCATGTCGAACCGGTTGGTGCACCGCCGTAGCTGACCGGTGGCGCACCGATGTGGCTGACCGGTCGCCACGCCCACGTCGAACCGGTTGCGCACCGCCGTGGCCGACCGATTGGCGCACCGCCGTGGCTGGCCGTGGCGGTGCTGGCCGTGGAGCAGTGGTCTGCTGGGGGTGTTCGGCTGGATGCGGTAGGTCAGCTGGCGTTGGAGGAGTGGCCTGGGAACAGGTGGGCGCTCGGGTTCAGTGCGACCGCGATGTTGTTGACCGCTGTGGCTGCTTCGCCGAAGCCGGTGGCTATGAGTTTCACCTTGCCTTCGTAGGCGGCTACGTCCCCGGCCGCGTAAATGCGGTCTCGGGCTGTGCGCATTGTTGAGTCGACCCGTACCGCTCGGTGGTCGAGGTCCAGGCCCCACGACTCGATGGGGCCCAGGTCGGCCAGGAAGCCCAGTGCGGCCACCACGGTCTGGGCCGGCATGACCAACTGCTCGCCGCCCTTGATCAGGATCTCCACCTCCCGCAGGCCGGACTCGTCGCCCCGTAGCTCCGTGACCTCGGCGTCCACCACGATCGGTACGCCCAGTTCGCGGACCTGGCGGACCGTGCCGGGGAGCGCTCGGAACTGGGCCCTTCTGTGCACCAACGTGATCGACCTTGCGATCGGATGCAGCGCCAGCACCCAGTCCAGCGCCGAGTCGCCGCCACCGACCACGACCACGTCCTGGTCCTGGTGGGCCGCCAGCGATGGCACGAAGTGGACCATTCCCCGGCCGAGCCAACCGTCGCCGGCCGGCAGTGGGCGGGGGCGGAATTCGCCGATGCCGGCGGTGATCAGGATCGCTCCGGCGCGGACCGTCGTGCCGTCGGCCATCGTGACGATGAGCTTGTCGCCGGACTCGGTCAGGTCTCTGGCCTGTCTTCCCAGCAGGTACAGCGGCTTGGCCTGGGCCGTCTGCTCGACAAGGGCCGTGACCAGGTCTCTGCCCTTGATCGCGGGGAAGCCCGCCACGTCGAAGATCATTTTTTCCGGATACATCGCGGTTACCTGGCCACCCGGTTCGGGCAGCGAGTCCACCAGCGCCACGGTCAACTCGCGGAAACCCGCGTAGTAGGCCGCGAACAGGCCGGACGGGCCCGCGCCGATGATCAACAGGTCGATGTCGTACGCCGTCGCTGGCTCGGCCATCTGCCGACCACCCTTTCGCTCGTGGTGGGAGCAAACCCGACGTTAGATCCATCTGTCTAGTGCTACGCGTGGAACGCGCCACAAGCCGTGCCGTCGCACCAATCCGGGTTCAGACTGGACGGCATGGGTGATCAGGAGTTCCGCATCGAACACGACACCATGGGCGAGGTCAAAGTCCCGGCTACCGCCCTCTGGCGCGCCCAGACCCAACGCGCCATCGAGAACTTCCCGATTTCCGGTCGACCGCTCGAACGTACCCAGATCCGCGCCCTCGGCCTCCTCAAAGCCGCCGCCGCGCGGGTGAACGCGAAACTGGGCGTGCTGCCGCCGGACATCGCCGACGCCATCGCCACCGCGGCCGACGATGTCGCGGCCGGTCGGTACGACGACCAGTTTCCGCTTGACGTCTTCCAGACCGGGTCGGGCACGTCGTCGAACATGAACGCCAACGAGGTCATCGCCACGCTCGCCGGTCGGGCGCTCGGGCGGGACGTGCATCCGAACGACCACGTGAACGCATCGCAGTCGTCGAACGACACCTTTCCGACCACGATCCACGTCGCCGCGACCGAAGCGGTCCTGACGGACGTCATCCCCGCGCTGCGCACGCTGTCCGACGTCATCGGCCGCCGTGCCGAAGAATGGGCGGACGTCGTCAAAGCCGGGCGCACACACCTGATGGACGCCGTCCCCATCACGCTCGGCCAGGAGGCGGGGGCGTGGGCGGCGCAGATCCGGTACGGCATCGAACGGCTGGAATCCGGGCTCGGCCGGCTCGCCGAACTCCCGATCGGGGGCACCGCGGTCGGGTCCGGGCTGAACGCGCCGCCGGGGTTCGGGGCCGCCGTTGCCGACGAACTGGCCCGTGCCACCGGGCTGCCGCTGACCGAGGCACGCAACCACTTCGAGGCGCAGGCCACGCAGGACAGCGTCGTCGAGATCTCGGGGCAGTTGCGGACCGTGGCGGTCAGCCTGAGCAAGATCGCGAACGATGTGCGCTGGCTCGGGTCCGGGCCGCGGACCGGGCTGGGCGAACTGATCCTGCCGGATCTGCAGCCGGGGTCGTCGATCATGCCGGGCAAAGTGAATCCCGTTATCTGCGAAGCCACCTTGCAGGTGGTGGCTCAGGTGATCGGGAATGACGCGGCAGTGGCGTATGCGGGTGCGCAGGGCAATTTTCAACTCAATGTGAACCTGCCGGTGATCGCGCGCAATGTGCTTGAATCGGCGAAACTGATCGCGGCGGTGTCTCGACTGCTCGCGGAGAAGGTGTTCGCTGGGATACAGGCCAATGTCGAGCGGGAGCGGGAATACGCCGAAGGGTCGCCTGCGATTGTCACGCCCCTGAATCGCTACCTCGGCTACGATGAGGCGGCGGCTGTCGTCAAACAGGCTCTACGGGAACGTAAGCCGATTCGCCAGGTCGTGGTGGAACGCGGTCACATCGACGCCGGCACGCTCACCGCCGAGCAGTTGGACACGGCCCTTGACGTCCTGACCATGGCCACCGGAAAGCCCAGCTGATCACGTTTTCCCGCGTAGACCGATAGCGCATCCGGCGCCGACCAACAATGCGCCGACAATGCTGAGCACGGTCAGCGTCTGCGCATTCAGCAGCACCGATGTCACCAATCCCGACAATGGCATCAGACCGCTCAGGATTCCGGCCCGGTCCGCACCCACCGCGGACACGCAGACGTACCAACAACAGAAGGCGACAGCCGTTACCAACACGCCAAGCACGAGCAACGCGACGATTTGTGTCACGGTCGGTATCGGCCATGCCGCCGGGCCGGCCGACACCGTGCTGAGCACCGCTCCGATCACGGCCGCGGCCCCGCATGCCAGCACGCACGTCTCGACTATGCCGAGCCGTTCGGTCACGCCCGCCCCGGACAGGGTGAATGTCACCTCACCCAGCAGGGTGAGAATGGACAGCAACAAACCCGGTCCGTGCCACGATCCGCCACCGGACAGGACGACCACGCCAAATACCACGACCAACGCGCCGAGTACCACGCCGAGTGCCGGTCGACGGCCGCGCAATGCCGGCGCAAGGAGCGCGAGAATCAGTGGCCCACCACCGAGCACGGCGGCCACGAAGCCGGGTTCGGCGTAGCGCTGAGCGGTCAGCTGGGCAGCGTTGAAGCCCAGCATGCCCGCGCCGATCATGCCGGCCAGGCCGAGCAGGTCGCGTCGGCTCGGTCGGCGCAGCCGTCGACCGGATCCGCGCAGCCAGACGTACAGGGCCAGTGCGCCGATCGCGTAGCGGATCGCCTGGCCGCTGAGCAGGGGATATTGCGCGAGCAGTCCGGTTACTGGCACGGAGACGCCGACCAGGACGGTGGCCAGCGCCCCGGAAGCGACGGCGGCCGCGCGTCCGAGCGGTCGGCGGGTGACAGCTCGGACGGGTTCATCCATGTGGGTGTGGGAGGTGCTCACGTGATCAGCCTTGCCAACGAGTGGTCCAGAAGTAAGCTCCACTTTGATGACAGCTAACTGGTCCACATTCCGCGAGTTACTGCTCCCGTCGATGGCCACCGCGCCACCGGGCAGCCGTGGCCGTGTGGTCGAGAACGCCCTGCGCGAGGCGATTCGAGTCGGGCGGTTGCCGGCGGGTAGCCGACTGCCGTCAAGTCGTGATCTGGCCTCGCAGCTCAGCGTCGCCCGTGGGACGGTCACGCTCGCGTACACGCAGTTGACGGCCGAGGGATACCTGCTCGCAAAGCCCGGGTCGGGCACGGTGGTGTCCGATTCGGTGGCGGGTGCGGCGCCGGTCGTCGATCGGGACGCCGAGCCGACGCCGGAGTGGCGGTACGACCTACGGCCGGGACTGCCCGCGTTGTCGGCTTTCCCGAGGGCCGCATGGCTCGCCGCGACTAGAGCCGGGCTCGCCGCCCTCCCGGACACCGATCTCGGCTACCCGGATCCAGCCGGACTGCGCTCGCTGCGCGTCGAGTTGGCCGCGTACCTCGGCCGGGTGCGTGCGGTGACCGGCACAGCGGCGGACGTGGTGATCACCCATGGCGCGGCGGAGGGCACAACGCTGCTGTCCCAGGTGTTGCACGCCGCCGGGCACGACACGGTCGCGGTGGAGAACCCCAGCCACCCAGGCCAGGCCGAACTGTTCGCCATGCACGGGCTGCGCCCGGTTCCGGTACCGGTGGACGAGGACGGTTTGGTCGTGGACGCCCTCGCGGCCACCGGTTGCCGGGTGATCATGACGACGACCGCACACCAGTTCCCGCTCGGCGTGACGATGCATCCCAAACGGCGGCACGCACTGTTGGCGTGGGCAAGGCAAACAGACGGCCTCATCATCGAGGACGACTACGACGCCGAACACCGCTACGACTGCGCGCCGGTGTCCGCACTGCAGGCCCTCGATCCGGCGAGGGTCGTCTACCAGGGCAGTGCCAGCAAAACGCTCGCGCCCGCGTTACGAGTCGGCTGGCTGGTCGTGCCACCACGGCTGCACGCCGCCCTGCGGGAGCGCAAACGCTTGCACGACTTGGGTTGTAGCCAACTTACCCAGGCCGCGATGGCCCATCTGCTGCGTACCGGCGGCTATGACCGGCATCTGCGGCGCAGCCGGGCGTTGTACCGGGAACGGCGGGACGCATTGCTGGCCGCCCTTGCCGTACACCTGCCGGAGTGGCAGCCGATCGGCGTGGCGGCCGGCCTGCACGTGGTGGTCCGGTTGCCGGCCGGGACGGACGACGTGGCGGTGTCGGCGGCACTGGCCGAGGCGGGGGTGAATGCGCTGCCGTTGTCGGGATATCACCTGTCGCGGACCGCACCGGACTATCCAGGGTTGGTACTCGGCTACGCGCTGTTGAGTCCGGATCGGCTGCGTGCCGCGGTTGCCGAAATCGCCGCAACGGTCCGCCCGAGTTGAAATGTCGGCCATCGGCGGCACCATGGGTGACGTGCTGTTCTCCGATGTTGTGAGCGCGTCGGCCACCGTCGCGGCGACCAGGTCCCGGCTGGCCAAGGTCGACGCGCTGGCCGGCGTGCTGCGCGCTGCCGAGCCAGGGGTCGAAGTGCCGGCGGTGGCTGGTTTCCTGGTCGGCCAGCCAAGACAGGGCCGGATCGGCACCGGCTGGCGGACGCTGGTGAAACTGGCCGTCCAACCAGCCGACACGCCGACGCTCACCGTGGCCGGTGTGGACGCCGCGCTGACCGAGCTGGCCGCGATGACCGGGCCCGGCTCGACCGCGCAGCGGGCCACGCTGCTCACCGATCTGCTCAACCGCGCCACCGCCGCCGAGCAGGACTTCTTGATCAGACTGCTGGCCGGCGAACTGCGGCAGGGCGCGCTGGAGGGCGTCATGGTGGACGCCGTCGCCAAGGCCGCCGACGTCGCCGGCGAGGACGTCCGCCGCGCACTGATGCTGTCCGGCTCGCTGACCACCACCGCGACCGCGGCGCTCACAGGTGGCGTGGCGCGGCTGCGCGAATTCCGGCTCACGCTCGGTCGCCCGATCCGGCCGATGCTCGCGTCGCCGGCCGAATCGCTCGACGACGCGGTGGCCGAGCTTGGCGACGTTTCGGTCGAGTACAAGCTCGACGGTGCCCGGATTCAGGTGCACCGCAACGGTTCCGACGTCCACGTCTACACCCGCACGCTGCGCGAGATCACCGAC
>DATBCR010000591.1:0-4825 GCA_036270375.1 Pseudonocardiaceae bacterium
GTGCGGTTCGGCTGTCCGGTGCGGTGATCGGCGGGCAGTTGAATCTCGAAGGTGCGCGGATCAGCAATCCGGCCGGGCCGGCGTTGGTCGCCGACTATCTGTCGACTCGCAGCAATGTGATGCTGAACAATGGTTTCCACGCCGAAGGCAGGTACGGGACCGGGACCATCCGGTTGGTGGGGGCCGACATCGGTGGACGGCTGATGTTCGGTGGCGGGCATGCGGAAGGCGCTGGCAGTGATCTCGCGTTGAACCTCCGACAGACGCATGTGGGCGGGGATGTGTTGCTGCCGGCGAACTTCACGACTGGGCTGCTGGCGCTGACCGGGTTGACCTACGACGGGATGATTCGGGACGCGACGCTGGACGAGTTGTTGGATATGTTCGCCAATCGGACGACGCGGTACACGAGTCAGCCGTACTTCCAACTGGCCGCCGCGCATCAGGCCGCCGGTCACGAGCGGGACGTTCGGCGTATTCACGTCGCCCGGCAGCGGGATCTGTTGCGGCGAGGCGAATTGGACGCACGTGGCCGGCTCTGGCATCGGGTCACGGGGCACATCCTCGGCTACGGCTACCGGCCGGCCATTGCCTTGCGGTGGTGGGTGGGCGCGTTGCTGCTGTCGGTGTTGTTGATCGCCGGTGTAGCCGGACCGGCTGGTCTTGCGAGGACGACGGCTGGTCATTCGGCGCCGTGTTCGTTGGTGGCACAGGTTGGTTTGGCGATCAATACGGTCACACCGTTGGTCAAGCTGGATGCGCAGGCGAACTGCCAGATCGACACGGCTGCCGGGCTCGGTCAGGCCGTCATCGTGGGCATGTGGGTCCTGCAGGCGCTGGGATGGGCGTTCGTCACGTTGTTCATCACCGGATTCACCGGCCTGGTCAGAAGATCGCCCTGACCGGCGGTGGGTTGTCGCCCACCGCCGGTTGGTTGGTCACTGTTCGAGTTGGGCCTGGCTCGGCTTGTCGCCGTCGTCGGTGGTGGTCGGGTTCGAGCCGCCGATGCCCTTCTTCACCGAGTCCAGAATGGACAATCCCTGGCTGACGAGACCGGCGGCCAGGTCGCTCAGGCCGTCCGAACCGTTGAGGATGTTCACGTTGGCGCCGGCGAGGCCGTGGGCCGCCTCGCGGACGATCTGCGGCAGTTGGGCGATCAGCGCCTGGTCCAGTGCCACCCGGTTGTTCGACGCGGCGGCCGACGCCGTGATGCGCATCCGCTGTGCGTCGGCTTCGGCCAGGATGCGGACCTTCTCGGCTTCCGCCTCGGCCGGCCGGATCACTTCCGAGACCAGTTGCTGCTGTCGCAGTTCTGCGCCGCGCTGGGCCAGTTCGGTCTGGGCCGCGATGACCTGACGTTGTGCCTGTGCCTGCGCCAGTGGGCCGGACTGGGCCGCCTCGGCCTGGGCCTTGTCGACCTCGGCCTTGTACTGGGCCTGCACAATGGACGTCTGGCGGGCGTACTCGGCCTGCTTGCGCTGGGACTCCTGCTCCGCCTGCGCCGCGAGCTGGTTGGCCTGTGCCTGCGCGATCTGTGCCTTCTGCTGGATCGCCGCGTTGTGCGGCGCGGCCATCGCGGCGATGTAGCCGAGTTTCATGTCGTCGATCGACTGGATCTGCAGCGAGTCCACCGAGAGGCCGATCTTGGCCATCTCCTCCTTGGAACCGTCCAGCACCTCCGTCGCCAGCTTCTGCCGCTCCGTGACGATCTCCTCGACCGTCATAGAGCCGACGATGGAACGCAGGTGACCGGCGAAGATCCGGCCGGTCAGGATCGACATCTGGTCCTGGTCGGACAGGAAGCGCTGGCCGGCGTTGACGATGCTCTCGTCGTCGTTGCCCACCTTGAACGCGATGACGGCTCGCACGTTGAGCGCGATGCCCTGCTTGGTGACGCAGGCCTCCGCCACCTCGGCCTCACACATGGCCAGGGTCAGGTAGCGGACCTTCCGGAAGAACGGGGCGACGAAGGTGCCGTGCCCGGTGACGACCCGGAACGGCGTGCCGCCCTTGCCGCCGTTGCCCCCGGAGATCAGCATGGCCTCGTCGGGAGCCGGCACGTGGTAACCGAACATCATGTCTCCTAGTCAGGAAATCCGAACGTCGCAGTGGAAGGTTCCGACCACCTGACCACGGTCACCGCCCGTGCGCCCCGAGACTCGATGACCAGCACGGCAGTGCCTTTCGGCAGGGTCTCGGTCGACCACGCCATGAAGCTCTCCGACCCACCACGAATCTTGATGAGCACTTCCCCCGGCCCGTCCGGTCCGCGCGTACCGATGGTGAGGACACCGACGCGGCCCATGGCCGCCGGGTCACCGTCCATCGGTGCTCGACCTCTCTCCTCCACTGACTACTCAAGAACAAACCTACTGCGCAGAGGGGCGGGTCCGCTGATGATGTCGGCCTCATGTCGGGTATGTCGTATCTCGATCGTGAACTTGGTCGTTTGACTTAGACCATTGACTTGACCGTCGGCATGCCGCACCCTTTCCGGAAAACGAGCACCCACCACCTGGAGCCGCCATGGCGACCGTCGACGTGACCGGACAGGGGCAGCCGGCCGTCTTCGCCGAGCCGACGCGGAACGCCACCGCCGGCTGGATCACGAAATGGACGCTCGGCAACTTCGCGTGGTTGATGCCGTTCTACGCGGCCGGCCAGATCCTGCTGCCCAAACAGGCGACCGCGGTCGGCGGCGACCACCAGGAGACCGTGCTGGCCGTGGTGACCATCGTGGCGGCCGTCATGACGATCATCGTGAACATCGTCGTCGGCGCGCTGTCCGACCGCACGCTGGCCACCAGGGGACGACGTCAGGTCTGGGTGCTCGGCGGCGCCCTGCTCGGCGGCGCATGCCTTGTCGGGCAAGGACTACAGACCACTGCGATCGGCATGGTGCTGGTCTGGATGGTGGTCCAGATCGGCATGTCCTCGATGAGCGCCGCGCTCGCGGCCGCCGTGCCGGACGAGGTGCCGGTGACGCAGCGCGCGTTCGTGTCGTCGTTCTGGGGTGTCGCGACATCGGCCGGCCCGCTGCTCGGCATCGCCATCGTGAGTCTGGTGTTCACCGGGGTGGTGTCCGGCTTCGCGGCGATGGCGGTGTTGTGCGTGCTGCTGGCGCTGCCGTTCGCGCTGACCACCCGTGGCACCCAGCTGACCGTGGCGGACCGGCCGCCGTTCTCGTTGCGGGCGTTCCTGGTCGGGATCGTCGCGCCGCTGCGGCACGCGGACTTCGCGTGGGCGTGGAGCGGGCGGTTCCTGATCCAGCTCTCCAACGCCCTGCAACAGGTCTTCCTGTACTTCTTCCTGCGGGACCGGGTACACGTCAACCCGGACACGTGGACGCTGATCCTGGTCGCGATCTACACCGTCGCCGCCGTCGCGTGCTCGATACCGGCCGGCCGCTACTCCGACCGGACACAGCGGCGCAAGCGGCTCGTGGTAATCGCCTCCGTGCTGCAAGGCCTGTCCAGCCTGACGTTCGCGCTGTTCCCGACCGTGCCGGCGGGCATCGTCGGGGCGATCGTGCTCGGCGCGGGGTGGGGTAGCGACGCGGCCGTTGACCAGGCGCTGATCACGCAGGTGCTGCCGGCGGCCGAGCACCGCGGCAAGGACCTCGGCGTGATCAACATCGCGAACAACCTGCCGTACGTGTTGGCCGGCGCGCTCGGCGGCCTGGTGATCAGCGGTTTCGGCCGGGACCACCTCGGCTACCCCGTGCTGTTCCTGCTGTCGCTGGTCACCGCGATCGTCGCCGCGCTGACCGTCCGGCCGATCAAGAGCGTTCGTTGACGACATTGCGGGTCCTGACGTTCAACGTCTGGCAGCTGCCGGTCGTCTCGCTCGTCGGTCCACGGCGTCGGCGTGCCCAGCTGGCGCTGGAGTTGATCAAGCGGGTCGGGCCGGATGTCGTGGTGCTGAACGAGGCGTTCGGCCTGTCGCCGGCCGGTCGGATCGTGACCGGGCTCCGGGCGGTCGGCTATCACGCCACCGACCAGCTCGGGCGCGGTGGTGAGACGTGGTCGAGCACGTCCGGCCGGCGCGGTGGGGTGAGCCGGCTGGTCGGCGGTGGGGTGTATGTGCTCAGCCGGTATCCGATCGAACAGCGACACCAACACGTCTACCAGGCGCGCCGCCCCGGCACGTCGGACGCCTGGTCCGCCAAGGGCGTCGCACTGGTGGCGCTGACGACGCCGGGCGGCCGAGTGTGGCTCGCCGGGACGCACCTGCAGTCCAACGGCAACTGGCATCACATCCGGCTCGGGCAGCTGGCCGAATTGCGCGCCTTGGTTGACCGGACGGTGTCGGCCGGCGAGCCGGTGCTGATCGCGGGCGACCTGAACATTCCGTTCCACGAACGGCACACCGACCACCTCGACGCCAACCGCGTGCTCAGCGGGCGGATCGAGCCGGACGGGCCAATCCACGAATTCACATTCGACGGCGCCGAAAATCCGCTGGTGCGGCGCGCGGACCGGCGATATCGCAGCGTACTGGACTACATCGGCCAACTGAATGGGGAAGGCAACCGGCCACCCTGGACGATCCACACCGAGACGCTCGGCTACGAATCCGGCCGGGAAATCTCCGACCACTTCCCGGTACTCGGCGTGGCCACGCTTACCGGTGCGATTCAATACAACTCCCCCCGCATTCATTGACCCGGCGGCCCCTGCCCGGGCGCTGCGACGGTGTAGCGCCAATTCACCGGCAATCGGTGATCACAATGGAATTGGCGGTGATTCCGCACCGGCCCCCGTTCCTACCCGTCCAGCAATGCGCCGCGCAGGGCACGGTAGAGGAGGGCTGCGTCGCCGAGGCG
>DATBCR010000592.1:0-11002 GCA_036270375.1 Pseudonocardiaceae bacterium
GGGGCCGGCTCGTAGTACGCCTGCCCGGCCGGCGACCACTGGCTCGGCCCGCCCATCGGTTCCGGTCTCGGTGGCTGCACGCTGTCCATCGGCGAATACCACGCGGTTGGGCCGCTGTCGTGGCCGGTCGGCTGGCCATGGACCGTGTCGGCACGCTCGTCCGGGTGCCGGGGGTCCTCCGCCGGGCCGCCGGCAGCGCCCGGGAGGTTCTCGGTCATGGGGACAACTCTGCGCCATCCGCCTGAGAACTCGCTGAGACCATCATGGGTGAACGTTGTGTTTCCGCCGGACGTGTCAGATTCCAGCACACCGGGACAAGTTTTCAGTACACGAGGACCGGATCGTTGGCGCGCAGGCGGTCGGCGATCTGCTCCGGCGTCACGTCGTTGATCCACACCGCCATGCCGGACTCGGACCCGGCGAGGTACTTGAGCTTGTCCGCCGTGCGCAGGATCGAGAACACCTCGAGATGCAGCCATGCCACGTCCCGGTCGTCCCGCACCGGCGCCTGGTGCCACGCGGCGATGTAGGGCAGCGGTCGGTCGTAGAGGGCGTCGAGCATGTGCAGCACCCGCAGGTACAGCTCGGCGAAGCCGTCCCGCTCGTCACCGGTCAGCGCGGGCAGGTCGGGCACCTGGCGGTGCGGCACCATGTGCACCTCGACCGGCCAGCGGGCCGCGGCCGGCACGAACGCGGTCCAGTGGTCGCCGGCCGCCACCACCCGACGGCCGGCCGCGCGCTCGGCGGCGAGCAGGTCGGCCATCACCGGGCGGCCGTGCTCGGCCTGGTAGTCGCGGGCGGTCGCGAGCATCCGCTCGGTACGCGGTGTGATGAACGGGTAGCCGTAGATCTGGCCGTGCGGGTGGTGCAGTGTGACGCCGATCTCCTCGCCTCGGTTCTCGAACGGGAAGACCTGCGCCACGCCGGGCAACGCGCTCAGTTCCACGGTCCGGTCCGCCCAGACGTCCATCACCGTGCGGACCCGGCCGGGGCTCAGCTCGCCGAACGAACTGTCGTGGTCGGCCGTGAAGCAGACCACCTCGCACCGCCCCCGGCCCGGTGCCAGCCGGACCATCGGCAGGCCGTCGACCGTGTCGCCCGAGGTGTCCGGCACGGACTGGGCGAACGACGGGAACCGGTTCTCGAATACCACGACGTCGTAGCTGTGCTCGGGGATCTCGGTCGGCCGGCCGGGACTCGTCGGGCAGAGCGGGCACAGGTCGGCCGGCGGGCGGTACGTGCGGGCCTGGCGATGCGTCGCCATGCCGACCCATTCGCCGGTCAGCGGGTCGCGGCGGATCTCCGAGTGCGGCTGCTGCGGTGGCAGGTCCCTGGTGTCCAGCGCGGTGCGCTCCGGTGTGCCCGGTGTGTCGTCGAAGTAGATGATCTCCCGCCCATCGGCGAGACGGCGGACGCTTCGCCTCACGCCGTTTCCTCCCGCCGACCGCGAACCGGCACGATCAGCAGGTCGCCGACCTGGTCGGTGAGCGCCTCGCGGGCATCCGCCGGCAGGCCGTCGTCCATCACCAGAACGTCGGCCTCGTCCAGTGCCGCGATGGTGGAGATGCCGACTACGCCCCACTTCGTGTGATCGGCGACCACCACCAGCCGACCGGCCGCCTCGACGAACGCGCGGTTGGCCTCGCTCTCGTTCAGGTTCGGGGTGGTGAAGCCGGATCTCTGCGCGACCCCGTGCACGCCGAGGAACACCACGTCCAGGTGCAGCGTGCGCAGGGCCTGCACGGCGACCGGGCCGACCAGCGCGTCGGACGGGGTGCGCACGCCGCCGGTCAGCACCACGGTTCTGTCGGTGCGGCCGGACTGGCGCAGCACGTCGGCGACCCGGATCGAGTTGGTCACCACGGTCAGGTCGGGCACGTCGGCGAGGAAGCGGGCCATGGTCCACGTGGTGGTGCCGGCGGAGAGGCCGATCGCGGTGCCCGGCCGGACCAGCGTGGCGGCCTGTTGGGCGACCGCCTCCTTCTCCGGCAGCTGGCGGACCGACTTGGCCTCGAAGCCCGGCTCGTCGACGCTGCGGCCGGCGACCGACGTGGCACCGCCGTAGACCTTCTCCACCAGGCCCCTGGCAGCCAGCACGTCGAGGTCCCTGCGGACCGTCATGTCGGAGACGCCGAGGCGCTCCACCAGGTCACTGACCCGGACGGCCCCGGTGCGCCGCACCTCGTCCAGGATCACCGACTGTCGCTGCCGCGCGAGCACGTGACACCCAGCCCCTCCCGCCGGTCATCGGGGCGAGATCCCCAAACCTGACCGACGAATGCATCAAAAGCCTACACACTCCAACAGTAAATGTGTTCGGCTCTGTTGCACTACCGCAATGTGGCGGGTATGCGTACTGGTCAGGACGGACGGCCGGGCAGCCGAATCGCCATCAACGCACCACCTCCGGGGGCGTGGTTGGCGTATGCCATGCCGCCGTGCCGCTGCGCCGCCTGCAGCACGATGGACAGGCCGAGGCCGGAACCGGGCAGCGTCCGCGCCACTTCGGACCGGTAGAACCGCTCGAACACGTGCGGCAGGTCCTCGTCCGAGATGCCGGGGCCCTGGTCGGTCACCTCGATCACGGCGGTCCCGTCGCCGAGCGGACGCAGGGTGACACCGATCACACCGTCCGGCGGGCTGAACTTCACGGCGTTGTCCAGCAGGTTCAGCACGGCCCGTTCCAGCGCGCTGGAGTCGCCTAGCAGCGACCACGGCTGCAGCGCCACGTCGAACCGCACCCCGGCGGCCCTGCGCCGCGCCCGGTCCATCGCCCGCTCCACCACCTCGACCAGTTCCAGCGGCTCGTGCACGATCTGCGGGGTGTCCTGTCTTGCCAGCTCGACCAGGTCGCCGATCAACGTTGTCAACTCGTCGAGCTGGCCGCGCACGTCGGTGTACAGCTCGGTGGTGTCCTGCTCGGAAAGCGTTGGCGCGCCCGGCTTCCGTGACGCGATCAGCAGTTCGAGGTTGGTACGCAAGGAGGTCAGCGGCGTGCGCAGCTCGTGGCCCGCGTCCGCGACCAGCCTGCGCTGCTGCTCGCGGGACTCGGCGAGGCCGCCGAGCATCGAGTTGAAGCTCTGCGTCAGCCGGGCCAGCTCGTCGTCGCCACTGACCGGGATCGGCCGCAGGTCACCGGTTCTGGCCACCCGCTCGGTCGCCTCGGTCAACCGCAGCACCGGCCGCAGGCCACCGCGCGCCACCGCGGTGCCGGCCACCGCGGCCACCACCACACCGGCGGCGCTGATCAGGATCAGCACCAGGCTCAGCGACCTGAGCACGGCGTCGTCCTCGGAGAACGGCTGGCTGGCAACCAACGCGGTGCCCGGCAGCCGGGTGTACGGCACCGCGACCACCTCGTAGCCGCGAACCACCCGCGACGACGACGGGACCGAACCGGCCGCGACGCTCTCCTCGGCCCCGCTGAGCAGTTGGTGCGGCAGCCGGACACTGGCCGGGCTGATGTCGGCGTGGCTGGTGCCGTCCTTGTCGACGATGTCGAACTGGATGTCGGAGAACTGGAACGGGCCGGTGTTGACCTGCGGCTGCTGGCCGAAGCTCAGCGGCTCCTGGGCAACCGCAACGGCCCGTGCCATCAGCTGTTCCTGCAGCCGGCTGTACAGGCTGTTGCGCACGGTCGCGTACGCGCCGAGGGACACGAGTGCCACCGCACCGGCGACACAGGCGGCGACCAGCATGGTCACCCTGGTACGCAACGACATCCGCTGCACCGGACGCTGCCCGTCCGGCTCTTGCTTGACTGGCGTGTCGATCACGGAGGCGTCTCACGGAGCACGTAGCCGACACCGCGGACGGTGTGGATCAGTCGCGTCTCGCCGGACGCCTCGGTCTTGCGACGCAGGTAGCCGACGTAGACCTCGAGGGCGTTGCCGCTCGTCGGGAAGTCGTAGCCCCACACGTCTTCGAGGATGCGGCCGCGGGTGAGCACCTGCTTGGGGTGCGCGAGGAACAGTTCAAGGAGTGCGAACTCGGTCCTGGTCAGGCTGATCGGCCGCTCGCCCCTGCGGACGTCCCGGGTGCCGGGATCCAGTTCCAGGTCGGCGAAACGCATCGCGGGCGGGGCGTCGGAGCGCGCGTCGGTCTCGGCGGCCGCCCTGCGCAGCAGTGCGCGCAGCCGGGCCAGGAGTTCCTCCAGTGCGAACGGCTTGGGCAGGTAGTCGTCGGCGCCCGCGTCGAGGCCGGCCACCCGGTCGGATACGGCGTCGCGCGCGGTGAGCACGAGGATCGGGAGGTCGTCGCCGGTGCCGCGGAGGCGTCGGCACACTTCGAGGCCGTCCAGCCTCGGCATCATCACGTCCAGCACCATCGCGTCCGGCCGTTGCTGGGTCATCGACTCCAGCGCCTGGTGGCCGTCGCTGGCGAGTTCGACCTGGTAGCCGTTGAACTGCAGCGACCGGCGGAGCGACTCTCGCACGGCACGGTCGTCGTCGACTACGAGGATGCGCATGTGGACAGTGTTACGACATGTCCTGAGAAGCGCCTGAGAGGAGGCTATGGACACCCCGGCCTTTCGCGGATTTCACCCGGTCATCGTTATAACCCTGTTTCACTCAGGGCGTGCCATGGGCGGTCGGCGCGTTCCATTTCCGCCAGAGCGCGACCACCCTGATCACCACCACCAGCGCCGAACCGACCACGGCGACCGGGCCGCCCGGCAGGCGCAGCCAGTCGCCGACCACCACCAGAACGCCGCCGGCCAGCGCCGCGAGGGCGTAGATCTCGCGGCGCAGCACCAGTGGGATCTCGCGCAGCAGCAGGTCACGGATCACACCGCCGCCGATGCCGACGGTCATGCCGACGAGCCACGCGTCGTAACGCGGCACGCCGTGCGCCAGCGCGGTCGCGGTGCTGGACGTGACGAACAGGCCGAGGCCGACGGCGTCCGCGAGCAGCATCGCCCTGCGCAGCCGAACCACCTGTGGATGCAGCCAGAACACGACGAGCGACACGACGGCGGGCACGACGAGGAACGGCCAGTCGAGCAACGCGGTCGGCGGGTGGATGTCGAGGATGACGTCCCGGATCACGCCACCGCCGAGCGCCGTCGTCACGCCGATGACGGCCACACCGAACACGTCCAGGCGTGCGCGCACGGCGGCCAGGGCACCGGAGGCGGCGAAGACCGCGACGCCGACCAGTTGCAGGACGTTGAGCAGCACGGATTCGCAGCGTACGGGTGGCTATTCGGCGATCGGTACGGCGAGGCCCATGAGGAGCGTGACGAGACTCTGGCGGACTTCGGCCCTGGTCGTCGCGCGGTCCCCCGTGGCGCTGGCGATCAGCAGGGCCGCTTCGATGGACGCGCTGAGCAGGAGTTGGGCCAGCACGCGGATCGGTTGCGGCGCCATGATTCCGGCCGCAACGGCCCGTTCGAGCATGGCGACGATCAAGCCGAGCGCGTGGTCGGCCTCGATGGCCCGCCAGGCCTGCCAGCCGAGCACGCCGGGCGCGTCGGTGAGCATGATCCGGACCACTTCGTCGCGTTCGCAGGCGGAGAGGAAGGCGTCAAGGGCGGCCAGCATCGCGACGGTCGGGTCGGTCTGGCTGGCCGCCGCGGCCTCGATCTCGGCGGTCAGCTCGCCTTCCATCGCCAGCAGGACTGCGCGGAACAGGTCGGCCTTGTCGGTGTAGTGGTGGTAGAGCGCGCCACGGGTGAGACCGGCGGCGGTCACGATGTCGGCGGCGGAGACGTCGGCGTAGCCGTGTTCGGCGAACAGGCGTCGGGCCGTCGTCATCAGGGCGGTTCTGGTGGCCCGTGACCGGTCTTCCTGGCTGTGCCGCACCCCGCCCGTCCCGCGTCGTCCTGTGCCCTTTCAGGTGCGCAGGAAGCCCACGACCAGTTCGGCCAGTTCGGCCGGCTGGTCCTCGGGCACGAAGGTATACGAGTCGGCGACGGTGACCTGGCGGGCGTCCGGCAGGAGTTCGGCGAGCCGGTTGGCGAGGCGGGGTGGGAAAACGCGGTCGTCCGCCGCGCCGACGAGCAGGACGGGCGCGGTGAAGCTGGGCAGTTTCTCAGCGGCGGCAAGGGTGTGCCTGCGGTGCACGCCACGCAGGAAGCGGCGGAGGTCCCGCCTGATCGCGGCGTTCTCGCGGCAGGGACGGACGTAGGAGGCAACGATGTCGGGCGGCGGCGGGCGCTTCACGACCATGCCGAAGGCGGCCGGCGACCGTTGGACGACCTTCAGTTGGACGAGACGGCTGAGCAGCCAGACGAACCCGGGAACGGCGGCCATCTTCGTGAGCGGGGCGAAGCCGGGCGGGAAGAAGTAGTCCAGCGCGTCGCAGGGCGTGAGGACGACTTTGGCGATGCGCTTGGGGTGTTGGGTCATGAGGAGTTGGGTGAGCGCACCGCCGGTGTCGTTGGCGACGATCGTGACGTCGGTGAGGTCGAGGGCGTCGAGGAATTCTGCGATGAGGCGGGCGATGCCGGGCGGGCTGAGATCGGCCGACGGTGGCATCGGGGTGGTGTGCGAACCGAGCGGCCAGTCCGGGGCGATGCAGCGGAAGCCGGCGTGCGCGATCGGCGGGACCACCGCGCGCCAGAGATCGGCGTTGACGAGCAGTCCGTGCACGAAGACGACGGGTGGGCCGGCGCCGCGTTCCCGGTAGTCGAGCCGGCCGGTCGGCAGGTCGACGGTGCGTTGGACGCCGAGTAGGTCGCTGTTCGCCATGCCTACTACAGGAACATACATACAGTATGTATGTCAACTGGGACGGCCCGTCAGATGCGCAAACCTCGATCGTGCACCATCCACAGGTGACCGACACCGTTCGCCGCAGCCCCACCGCCACCCTGTACGACGTGCTGTTTCGCCGCCGAGACACCAGAGCCGAGTTCACCGGCGAACCGATCCACCCCGACGTCATGAACCGCGTGCTGACCGCGGCCCACGCCGCGCCCAGCGTCGGCCTCTCCCAACCCTGGGACTTCGTGCTGGTCACAGACCTGGGCACCCGCGAAGCATTCCGCGACCACGTAACAAAAGAACGCCAGGTCTTCGCCGACCAACTGGACACCGAACAAGCCGGCAGGTTCACCAAGATCAAAGTCGAGGGCATCCTCGAATCCACCCTGGGCATCGTCGTCAGCTACGACCCCGATCGTGGCGCGCCTGCGGTGCTCGGCCGGCATGCGATTGCCGACGCCGGGCTGTACTCCGTGTGTCTGGCGATCCAGAATCTATGGTTGGCGGCCACCGCGGAAGGGCTCGGGGTGGGCTGGGTGAGCTTCTACCGTGAGGACTTCCTGCGCCAGCTCGTCGGCCTCCCGGACGCGCTCCGCCCGGTCGCCTGGCTGTGTGTCGGGCCGATATCCGATCTCCCGGCCACACCGGACCTGGAACGCCACGGATGGCGGCAGCGGACTCCGCTAACGTCGGTCGTGCACCACGGCCGGTACCGGTCAGTTGCCAACGATTAGTCCAATCCGGCGACATTGGTCGCCGCGAGCACCACGAGGAGCGATCATCACCGGTAACCTGCGTTGGCGGATCGGCATCGAAAGCGGGTCCACCGCGAGGTCTCGACGGGGTGTTGCCTTCATGTCTGCCGCGGAAGGAAGCTGGTGCCCAGTGCGACCGTCTGGCAGGGAGCGTCGAGACTGAGGTGGAGCAGGACAAGCCGCTGACCGCGGGCCAGCTACCGGAGTGGGACCAAGAGGTACGCCGGTTGATGGGGGCTGGTCGGCTGGCGGAGGCGAACGTCCTGTTCGACAAGGTGGTGGCGCATCATCCGCCGACCGCCGACCAGCTCGTGCGCGCGTCGCTCCTCGTTTCCCGTGCGGTGGCCGCGTGGCGGCTCGGCCGTATCCCGCTCGCGCTCGAACTGGCCGCGGAGGGCTGGACGGATCTCGGCTCGGCCAACGCGGAGGGCCCGGCCGCCGCGTATGCCCTCGGTCTGCTCGGTTACCTGTTGGAGGGCATCGGCAACCGGCGTGCGGCACTCGACACGCTGCGGATGTCGGTGCGGCTGGCACGGGAGGCGGGCGATCCGGAAATCCTGGCCGCCAACCTGCAACGCCTGGGCGGCACGTTGAACTTCCGTGCCGCCGAACTCCGGGACGATGCCGCCCGGCCGGTGTTCGAGGAGGCACGGCTGGTGCTGGCCGAGGGGCTCCGGCTCAACGTCGAGTCGCGCTACCGCGCACTGCTCGGCGCATACGGCCGTGCACTCGCCGGGCTCGGCGAGCTGGCCGCCGCCGCCGAGGCCGGTCGGCAGGTGCTGCGGCTGGGCACCGAGGACGAGGACCGGTGGGCCATCGCGGTCGGCGAGTGGGTCCTGGCCGCGGTCAGTCGGGCGCGCGGTGACCTGATCGACGCGCGCACCCGGGCCGCACGGGCCGTCGCCAACGCGGAGCAGATCAACGACGTGTCCCTGATCCTGCGGTTCTCCCAGGATCTCGCGGACATCTGCGCGGCACTCGACGACCCGGTCGGCGAGGCGGAAGCGTTGCGGCGCAGCGTCGCGGCGGCCAGAACGGCGGCCGACACGCTGCGCGAGGGCTTGGGCCAGGCCATGGAACAGCGTCGACTGGCCGCCGCCGCGCAACGTCTCGCCATGGCGGCACAGGAAGCCGCGGCACGGGATCCGTTGACCGGCCTGGTGAACCGGCTCGGCCTGGAACGCACGGCACCCGCGATGCTGGCCCGCGCGGCCGAGGACGGCCGGACGGCGTGGCTGGTGCTCGTCGACGTGGACTGGTTCAAGAGCGTGAACGACGACGCGGGACACGCCGCCGGGGACGCCGCCCTGCGCCAGATCGCCCAGTTGCTGCGGCACGAATGTCGAAGTGACGACCTGGTGGCCCGCTGGGCCGGCGACGAGTTCGTCGTGCTGCTCGGCGACGGCAGTGGTGACCGGGACGCCGGGCCGGTGGTGGCCGAGCGGATCCGGGCGTCGGTGGCCGGGCACGACTGGACCATGGTGCTCGGCACCGCCCGCCAACCGACGGTGAGCATCGGCGTGGCGAGCGGGCCGGCCGGCCTCGACGAGTTGTTCGCGGCCGCAGATCTGGTGCTCTACCAGGCGAAACGGCAGGGCCGGAACCGGGTCGCGGTGTATCAGGAACTCGACGACATCAGCCAGTTGGCCACCGAGCGCTAGGCAATCAGGCCACCCCGATAGGCGACCAACGCGGCCTGGACCCGGTTCGCCGCGCCGATCTTGCCGAGCACCGCCGACACGTAGCCCTTCACGGTGGCCTCGGACAGATGCAGGGTCGCGCCGATCTCGGCGTTCGACATGCCCTGGCCGATCAGCGCCAGCACCTCACGCTCCCGGTCGGACAGCACGGTGAGCAGCCGGCGGGCCGGCTCGGCGGCGCGTTCACCGTTGGCGACGGCGGCCAGCACGCGGGCGGCCACGCCGGGATCGAGCACCGCGCCGCCCCGCGCCAGGTCGCGCACGGCCTTGACCAGCTGCGCCGGCTCGGTGTCCTTGAGCAGGAAACCGCTGGCGCCCAGCCGAAGCGCTTCGCTGACGTAGTCGTCGACGTCGAACGTGGTCAGCATGGCGACGGCGGGCGGCTCGGGCAGGGCGAGCAGGCGGCGCAGGGCGGCCAGGCCGTCGGTGGTGCGCATCCGGATGTCCAGCAGCACCACGTGTGGTCGGTGCAGCCGGACCAGTTCGGCGACCTGGAGTCCGTCGTCGCACTCGGCGACCACCTCGATGTCCCCCGCGCTGCCGAGGATCATCCGTAGGCCGGAACGAACAAGGTCCTCGTCGTCGGCGAGCACAACTTTGATCACGGACGCCTCCCCGAATTGGGCGTTGTGTGCCCTGCATGTCCGCGCGGGATATGCGCGTCCGTGCATCGGACCACGGCGGTTCTGCCGCGGAAAATCATCTCATCAGGTGGCACGGGCGGCGGACACCGGTCGGACACCCGCCCGTCACCATTGGGCCGCGCGACCACGGAGCGCACTACTCCGGTCGGCGGAAAGTAAACGTGAGGGACTTTCGCGATAGCCGTACTCGGGGGTAGCTTGTGATCCCGGACACGTCGAAGTGGGCCTGGAGAGGAGCGTCGGTCATGAGCCGATCGGCTCGAACAGTTCGCGTCATCGTGGGCATCGCCGCGGTCAGCACCGTGGCGAGTCTGAGCATCTCGGCACCGGCCACCGCGGCCGGCACACCGTTCGCCGTCACCGACTACTGCGCAGGGCAGTGCAACGACATCCTCCCGCCGGGCGAGAACGGCAACGCGACACTGGCCGACATTCTGGCCAACAAGCTGCTCGGCACCCGGCCAGCGCACACCGACGACCAGCTCAACACGTACGGCAACCTCGCGGACGGCTACCAGGGCCTGACCAACGCCACCATCGGCCAGTACTTCAACGACTCATCCTTCGGCGTGCCGGCCGGCCAGGTGGCCAGCAGCATCCAGCCACGCGGCGACGTGACCATCGTGCGGGACAAGGCAACCGGCGTACCCCACGTCTACGGAACGACCCGCTCCGGCACCGAGTTCGGCGCCGGATACGCGGCCGCCCAGGACCGGCTGTGGCTGATGGACCTGTTCCGGCACGTCGGCCGGGGCGAACTGTCCAGCTTCGCCGGCGGCGCCGCGGCCAACCGGGCGTTGGAGCAGACGTTCTGGGCGGCAGCGCCGTACACCGAACAGGATCTCGCCAACCAGGTCACCACGATCGCCAACAGCGGCCCGGCCGGCGCGCAGGCCATGGCCGACATCAACTCCTACGTGGCCGGTATCAACACGTACATCACGCAGGCGTTCAACAACCGCACGTTCCCTGGCGAGTACGACCTGACCGGCCACGTCAACCCGGTCACCAACGCCGGCAGCATCGATCCCTTCCAACCGACCGACCTGATCGCCATCGCCAGTGTCGTCGGCGCGCTGTTCGGCAGCGGCGGCGGCGGCGAAGTGCAGTCCGCCCTGGTCAAACAGGCCGCTGACGCCCAGTTCGGCCTGGCTGTCGGCGACAAGGTGTGGCAGTCGTTCCGCGAGGAGAACGAC